>JARRNI010000289.1:0-6718 GCA_037385125.1 Pseudolabrys sp. | reverse complement strand
TGTTCATCGCTGAGCCAGAAAAGATTGGATCGCATCGCCTCGCTCCGAATCAAACACCCAGAGCGAATCAGCAACCGATTCACACAGCAACAATTTTATTGGGTCTTGGCCCTAGTTGCGACACCGGACGTCCTCTCGATGATGAGCACCAAGCTTGATTGGACCCAGAAGCTCGGTGATGCAGTCCTTGCCCAGCAGCCGGATGTGATGGACGCCATTCAGCGCATGCGTGAAACGGCTGATGCTAACAAGAAGCTTGAATCGACTAAGCAGCAAAAAATAATAAGGAAACAGGAGCAGGGAAAACAGGTCATTATTATTGAACCCACGGAGCCCAATACGATTTACGTGCCGTATTACGAGCCTACCGTGGTCTACGGCGCGTGGCCCTATCCGGCCTATCCGCCGTATTATTTCACGCCGCCCGGATACATCGCTGCCGGAATCATTCGGAGCGGCATTGCTTTTGGAGTAGGCTATGCACTTCGGCGATGGGCATCGGGTAGAAATTATTGGGGCGGTGGGTGCAACTAGCGCAATAACAACCTTGTCATAAATCGCCCGATCAATATCAATAGACCTGGGAATAATTGGCAGCACCGACCCGAGCACCGCCACGGTGTGCGCTACACCAACGCCAACGTCCAGCGAAAATTCGGCAACAACAATCTTCGCGCTGGTGCAAAGAACCGGATGGATTTCCGCGGCCGCGGCGGTAAGCAAGTGCTGAGGCCTGGCGGTGGTGGGCAAGCCAATCTAGGCGGGCCCCGACCTGGTGCAGGACAGCGGCCGGGTGCAGGACAGCGGCCTAGCGGTGGACGGCCTAGCGCGGGGCACCGACCTTCACGCGCTCGGCCCAAGGCGGCCCAACGACCTTCAGGCGCTCGGCCCAAAACGGCCCAACGGCCTTCAGGCGGTCGACCGAGCGCAGGGCGTCGACCATCGGGTGGACGACGCGGCGGAAACGCGCTCGGGAATATTTCGTCAGGCAGGGTCGCGAAGGCGCAGTCCGCGCGCGGCCACGCAAGCCTAGCTAGGCGCGGCGGCGGAGGTGCTGGCGTCCGCCGGGGCGGCGGTGGCGGCCGCATGCGAGGCGGCGGCCGTGGCGGCCGACGATCCGACATTGCGCTCAAACACGACATCGTCCTTCTCGGCCATCTGGCCAACGGTATTGGCTTCTATCGCTTCAGCTACAATGGCAGCAACCAGGCCTATGTCGGTGTGTTGGCGCAGGACGTACAGAGGATTGTGCCTAAGGCAGTCACTCGCGGGAAAGACGGATACCTGCGGGTCTTCTATGACGAGCTAGGCGTAAAGTTTGAAACTTACAAGCAATGGATTGCGTCGGGTGCTCAGGTGCCAACCGGTGCCCGCGCTTCACACTGACATGTCCGCGCAATCGCTTGTGAGGATGCTATGAACAAAACCCTTGTCTCTCTGACCATGGCGGTGCTCCTTTGCACAGTCGCATCTGTTGCCAACGCGCAGCAAGCCTTCAAGACACCCGACGCGGCTGCCAGTGCCCTTGTCGCCGCGGCCAAAGCGAGTGACATGAAAGCCATTGCGACTGTGTTAGGTCCAGACGGCGATGCCATTGTATTATCTGGCGATAAGGTCGCCGACGCTAGGACGCGCCAGAAATTTGTTGCCGCTTACGAAGCAAAGCATCAGATTTCCATGGAAGGCAAAAACAAAGCGATCATAGTCATCGGAGACCAAGACTATCCGCTGCCGATACCAATTGTCCGCAAGGACGGAATGTGGCGGTTCGATACGGTTGCTGGCCGTGAGGAGATCCTCGCGCGCCGCATCGGTAGAAACGAACTGGATGCGATTCAGACTTGTCTTGCCTACGTTGATGCGCAAAATGATTATGCCGACAAGGACCGCACGGGCGCCGGCAAGGGCGTTTACGCACAGCGCATTGTCAGCGGCCCCGGAAAAAAAGACGGACTCTATTGGCCGACGTCTCCCGATGAAGACCCGAGTCCCCTTGGCGAACTCGTCGCCGAGGCAACCGCGCAGGGATATCACGTCGGCGGCGGGCGAGCGCCGTTCCATGGCTATTATTTCAAAATTCTTACCAAACAGGGAGCAGCCGCTGCCGGAGGAGAGTTGGATTATGTCGTCAATGGCAAGATGATCGGCGGCTTCGCACTTGTCGCCTATCCGGCCGTGTACAGAAATTCAGGTGTGATGACGTTTATTGTCAGCTATGCCGGCAACGTATTTCAGAAGGATCTTGGACCAGACACAGCCAAACTCGCGAAGCAGATGACATCATATGATCCTGACCGAAGCTGGCAAAAGGTTCTCGACACACAGTTGCCGAAATAAGCGCTACGTTCGCCCGGGTCGATATTGTTCTCTAACTCCGGGCGCGGATCGGGAACCGGCCCTTCCAATTCGGCGTTGGCTCGCGGGGGGTACATGGAACGAGTGATGGTGTTCATTTTCTATTTCGTTGTGATTCTGGTGAGTGTGGTGTCAACTAGGTAATTGGGACTGTTGTCCCAACCGGGAGGCTTGGCCGGGGGCGGCCAGACCGTCAAGCTTCTCGACCGATACCGCCTGCCCACGCCATCATGTTCTCGGTCGACGACCCGAAGGTCTGCGCCTGGCTCGACCGTCACAGCGCTTCGTCTTCCACTTCACACCGACTTCGTGCTCATGGCTCAATGCCGTCGAGGACTTCTTCGCCAAACTCTCCCGCCGCAGACTGAAACTGGACGTCTTCCGATCCGTCGTCGACCTGCAAGCTGCCATCAATCGCTTCCTTGCCGAGACCAACAATGATCCTAAGCCCCTCACCTGGACCGCAAATCCAGACTGCATCATCGCCGCTGTCCGACGCGGGCACCAAGCGTTGGATTCCATCCACTAGCGAGCTTTTTCCCTTGCAAAGGATACAGGCCCGGCCTGACATTCCATCTTGATTTGGATCAATATCCGCAATGGAACTGTACGAGTAGCGCCTCCTCAAAAGGACACCAAAGTCCTTTTCTAAAATATTGGAACCGTCAGCATGATGCCTGCATATCTCATGTCTGCGGTTGGCCCTTCGCGTCGTTTTGACATGGGATAGGCAGACCCGCGACAGATCGCGAGATTAGCGATTTTGACCCTGGGCAGGCTCTTTCCAGATCCTTGTCGCGTGCTCGTCAAGAGTGGCGCGTCTGTAAAAGCGGGTCACCACGAAGTGCTTTACCTGTTTGCCCTTTAAATAATCAATTATCGCCGAAATGCGCCAAACACCCCAAGCGGGGCACCTATCAAGACGCAAAATCGCCTTATCACAGGACGAGCTATGCGCCGCTCATCAAGACCTCCGAGTTCTGCCAAAGACTACCGGCTCAGCTCGGCGGCCAGCAGCGTAGCCCTAACGCTCGTCTTGGATAGCTCGGATCAGCTTGTCGGCAAGTGCGGCAGCCGCGATCTTTCTGAGCGCCGATGTCAGACTTTCGTCCGCACCGGCGAATTTCTGTAGGTCCGCGCGCCGCCAACGCATGACACGAGCCGGCTGCGTGACCGTCGCATCGTACAGCTCAGGGGAGCCGCTTAGCACGCTAGCCAGCCCCGCGAGATCTCCAGGGCCGGCGTGCCCTAACACGCGCCCGTGCCTGCGTGCCTCCAGTTCGCCGCGAACGACTGCCTCGAGCGAATTCGGCTGGTCGCCTATACAATGGAGCACGTACCCGCGGTCCAGGTCCTGCCATTCACCAATCGCCAAGAGGCGCTTGAACTGCTGGGGTGACAGCGCATCGAACGTCTTGTCGTACAGAAGCTGCTCGTCGCCCGTAAATGCAACGGGCCGGCGCTCCTTCACGATGCCCCAGGCGCGCATTGCGTGGATACTGATGAACACGCAGCTCCACATTACCGGCGGCCACAGCGGCTCCGGTCGCAACAGGTAGAAGGGGATGACCACAAGCGAACCCACGATGCACAACAGCCTCAGCCATAAAATATCCTTCACCCAGTACGCCCCGAGGAAGATCAGGTTCGCCAGATGGTCTATAATGTTTAGATGCATGGGAATACCGTCCGTAGAGTTCAGCTCTGAGAGAATAGGAAGGGTTGAGCTCATCAAAGTTTAAACGCCAAAGCGATATTTGATTCATGTCAATGAGAATGTTTCAGACCTAACCGACGGGTTCAGCGGAAGACGTGACCGTGTGTGTGAAAGATTGCCGACGCCGGTCAAGCGCATGTGAGATTTTCAAAAGCATGTCACCTTCTAGAAGATCTTCTTGAGTTACGAAATTCTGCAAATCTCGCGACCGGGTTCAGTCGGCCAACGGCTAGGATTAGACGGCGAGTGCCCATAACAAAAACCCCGTCAGCCTGTGTTGGCTTGACACTTCCTTTGCGGCGCGACAGGCAAACTGATTGACATGTCCCGTTCCGCTCTCCAACGGCGCAAAAGCCGTCGCCCCTTCGGCGGGGATCGAATTGCGCCACCAAATGAACGATTTTGCGAGGGTGAGCCTGTTGGGCTAAGAGCAATTTGGAAATAATCGAGCGCCTTTGTGACGTAGGTCACAAACACCTGCCGCCTAATCCATCATCATTCGTCCGGACGACGCGGAAAGATCGGCGAGCGCCATCCTCCCCCCGTCCCCGAAGACCGGCGCTCGTTTACTCGTCGGCCCCGGCGCTACCCGCCCGGGGCCGATTTTTGTCGAAGAATTTGTGGTCCATCACCGCCGCGCCCGAAGAGGGGCGCTGCATCAAGGAGAACTAAATTTGCCCTCCTCGCGGAACGCGATGCGATGTACGCAAAGGACGATCGCACGCCTGCGCGGGTGTGGCTGGGCGATGCGCCGCGCGCAAAAGGCCACAAAAAAGATCGAGGTGAAGTCCGGTTGAAGCAGCTGCCAACCCAGCACCAGTTTCTTATCCGCCGCCGAGGGTAATTCCTCGGCGGTTTAAGATTTTGTTTGCGCGAATAGGTATAGGGTTTGGGGGATGCCCCCGCATATCAATACCGTGCCCTCGCCCCAACTGTGAAGCCAGGGGTGAACGAGAACGTACACCTGCCTAACGCCGGGAGTGGGAGCACCTTGCGCATTCGTACCGGCGCTTAGCCGAGCAGGCCGACCGCGACCGGCTGGCGATGACGCTAGCCGAGCTCTGGACCAAGCTGGATGGGGACGTGCCCGAGCCGGGCGATGCGGCGCCGGTGTGACGGGGCTCGGTCGGGCTCGGATACTCGTTGAACCCACTGTGGCGCTGTCGGCGGGGAGGACCGGGCGCCTAGCCGTTCGCCGTTCGCCTAATAGAGAAAGGTTACGAACGAACGACCGGAACGGAGGTCTAAGACCTCCTCCGTTCGGGCAAGCGTTCGGGATAGAACGGTAGAGATATTGTTGAGCCGTAGTGATTTCCGGCGTCCGCGTTCGGCTAGCCGTTCGCACCGAACGGCAATATATCTGCTCGATACCCGGCGCCCAAAGTGTTCGCAGCACGAGCCGCCACCCTTAAACGGTTGCAAACGCTTACATCTCCTAACCGGGATTGACGCCTAGCCGTTCGTCGATGGCCGCTTCAAGCGTAGATGAGGTCATCGGTCCGAAAGGCTTCTAAATCGCCTCGCAAACCAGGCTAATGCGTGGTCCAGCTGCCCGCTCCTGTAGGAATGTCGAGCCGAAATAGCCAGTAGCGTCAACGCGACCGCAGCGACCAAATATGATTCGAAGTTGTTATCGTAGTCTCCATGAGGAAGAACGACCACCTGCGCATTCGCTGAACTCACGAAACAAAAAAGACTGACGAAAGCGACGCAAGACGCCGATAACTTTAATAGGCTCGACATGACGAATCCTCCACTTCGACCATCTGCTTGTACGCTGCGAGCGTTAAATTGATTTTTATAGAAACTGCTAAAATTGGTGACACTCCTAAACAAACAGCAAAATGGAGCCGATCAGATATACGAGAACGTTCGAAAATTGCGAGGCTCGGTTGACCGACGTACTTCCGGAAAGTCTATCCCGTATCCCTCATGGCCGATGGCCAGAAGACGAAAGAAATACGGGATAGAGATTCTGGATCTCCGTGACCAGACCGAGCCTCCGAGCCCGACCGAGCCCATCGCTCCTTATCAGGAGGCGGTAGCATTTATCGGGGGGCCTTCTGGCGCGTCGGCACCATGAGGGTGGGCAATGGGCGCGCCGCGCCGCTTTGTATCAAGCCAGAGAACATCCACGACAAGGGAGTTCAAGTTGGCCACTACCCTACCGGCCTAAAATTTAGGCGGGACCAGCTTCATTAGTCACGACATAGGCGGGTTATAGGCGGCTGCCCCCTAGCCCGTGAAGCCCCTCGGTTACTACCGAGGGGCTTCCTGCTTGTTATCTTGCATGCTCTCAGCCGCCGGAAGCGCCACGAGTTGAACCTCATGGCGGCGACAGAAGGAGACGAGTTCGGCGATCCCTTCGGCAACGTTGTCGAAGCTCTGGAACCCCGGCCGAGCGGCTCCACATGGGCATCCAGACGGTGCTTGGACACATCCACTCCACAAACGATCTGGGTCACGGTAACCTGCCTTGTTCGTACGATTGGAATCCAACGACTGTTCGGTCGTGCGTGACATTGGCGAAGATCCCTGGCTCTCCCGCGGTTGTGGCCGGAGGTGGACGGGCGACATCGCCAAGCGCCGTGGCCGGTGGCCACCGGCCCCGGCGATCAGTCGCTTCCATCGCACATCTGGGTCGAT
>JARRNI010000288.1:0-9084 GCA_037385125.1 Pseudolabrys sp. | reverse complement strand
GACGCGCGCGACGTCGGGCCCGAAGCGGATCTTCCTGGCGAACGCCTTGGTGGACTTGAACAGGCGGAACGGGTTTTCGACCTGCCAGATCAGGCCTTCGACTAATAGAACCCCAGCGATTTGCAGCCGGTGCCGCAGGAAAAGCTGCTCTTCCACTTGCGTGTCGGGATGTCGACGATGTGTACCGAGCCATCGCCCTGGCTGGCGACGTAAAGTTCGTCGCCGTGGAAGGCGATATCCATCGGCTGGCTGCCGGTTTTGATCGCGGCTTGCGTGCCGAACGACGGATCGATCAAGCTCACACTATCGCTGTTCATGCTCGTCATCGCCAGCATGCCGAAGTCGGGGCTGTAGCGCGCGATCTGCGCGGACTTGTCGACGCCCTCGAGCGGCAACGTCTCACGCACCGTTCGGCTCTGCGCGTCAAAGAGAAACAGCACCGGTTCTTCGTCCGAGACGGCGATCACGGTGCCGCTGTCGCTGGATACGGCGATACCGGCGAGCGCTTGCGGCGTCCTGATCTGGCCGATGAGCTTGCGGCCGGGCAGGTCGATTACCGACACCGTGGCGTCTTCCTCGTTCTCGGTGTAGAGGCGGCGGCCGTCGGGCGCGATGACCAGGCGGTGGCCGTTGGTCGAGCCGGACTCGATGGTTCCGACGACCTTGTTGCTCGCGCGGTCGACCATCGCGATCACCCCGCCGTTCTCGCGAGTGACATAGATCAGCCCGTCCGGCCCGAGCCGCAGCGTATGCGGCGCCGTCAAGGGCTGCAGGTCAACGTCGCCGACATGCGCCTCCTTGGCGAGATTGAAGATGTACAGCGTGTGGCCGGGGTTGGGATTGCGGCCGTGGATGCCGTCGCCCAAGATCGGCACATAGGCGAGGCCTGTTTCCGGCACGATCAGCAGTTCGTGCACCGTACGCTGGAAGCCGCCGATCTCTTTCGGGTTGCGAAGGTTTCCGGGTCGAGAAAGAAGACTCTGGCGCCCATCTTGTCGACGGCGATCATGCCGCAGTCGGAATGTGCCATGTTTCTGGCGTCCCCGTACGTTTTCCGCCCCCCAATTAGCATGCCCGCCCAAAAAAGATTATAGGGGCGTCCATGATGATCGATACCGTGACGATCCATGACGACACCGCCCTGGTCCTGTTCTCCGGCGGGCAGGACTCCACCGTGTGCCTGGCCTGGGCGCTTGCGCGTTTCGCCCGCGTGGAGACCGTCGGCTTCGACTACGGCCAGCGTCATGCCGTCGAACTTCAGGTGCGCGAGCGGCTGCGCACTCAGATGGCGGCGATGAACCCCGACTGGCAGGCGCGGCTCGGCGACGACCACACGGTCACGCTCGACGCGCTCGCCGCCATCTCCGAGACCGCGCTCACCCGCGAGACCGAAATCGAGATCGCCGACAATGGCCTGCCGACCACCTTCGTGCCGGGACGGAATCTCATCTTCCTGTGCTTCGCAGGCACGCTCGCTTACCGGCGCGGCGCCCGTCATCTGGTGGGCGGCATGTGCGAAACCGATTATTCCGGCTATCCCGACTGCCGCGACGACACCCTCAAGGCCATGCAGGTGGCGCTCGGCCTGGGGCTCGACAAGCCGCTCGTCATCCACACGCCGCTGATGTGGCGCGACAAGGCCGACACCTTCGCGCTTGCCGAGGAACTGGGTGGCCATCCCTTCCTCGAACTGGTGGTCGAGGACACCCATAGCTGCTATCTGGGCGACCGCGTGCACCGCCACGACTGGGGCTACGGCTGCGGCGAATGCCCGGCCTGCCAATTGCGGGCGCAGGGGTTTCGCAAGTTCATGCAAGAGAAGTCCAAGAAGACCAAAACGTGAAGACTGGGAACTAATGACAATCGATCAGCGTAAGGCCGTCGAAGGCGGCGTTTTCCTCATTCTGTTCTGTCTCACCATTCCGGCGGCCAACTGGATGATCGGCCATGTCGGCACCGCGTGCATGCTCAACGGTCCGTGCGTGCTGCCGGTGGCGCCCGGCATCATGGCGCCGTCGGGCGTGCTGATGGTCGGGGTGGCGCTGGTGCTGCGCGACCTGGTGCAGCGTCGGCTCGGCCCCGCCTTTGGCATCGCCGCCATTCTCGTCGGTGCCGTTATCTCCGCAGCGATAGCGCCGCGGGCGCTGGTGATCGCCTCGACCGCGGCGTTCCTGCTCTCCGAGTTCGCCGATTTCGCGGTCTATACCCCGCTCGCCCGGCGCCGGCTGGTGCTCGCCGTGCTCGCCTCCAGCCTGGTCGGGCTGGTGGTCGATTCCATCGTGTTCCTGTGGCTCGCCTTCGGCTCGCTCGCTTTCCTGGAGGGCCAGATCATCGGCAAGGCCTGGATGGTGCTCGTGGCGCTGCCGCTCATCGCCTACATGCGCCGGCGCGACGAGCGCCTCGGCTTGAGCCCGGCCTGACGCCGGCCTGCTTTTGTTGGCGGAGCCCTGTGGGATATGGTGCAGCTCCTTTTTGAGTCAGAGCCCCCCTCCATGTCCGCCGTCCTCGAAGCGCTCCAGAACATCACCACCGGCACCATCACCACCATGCTGCTGAAGAAGGGCATCCGCCGCGCCTGGATGGCCGGCGCCATGCCGCTGGGCTTCTCCGGCAAGCGGGTGGTGGGCAAGGCCTTTACCCTGCGCTTCGTGCCGGTGCGCGAGGACCTCGCTACGCCCGAGAGCTGGTCGAAGCCGATTTCCACTCGCGCGGCCATCGAGGCCATGCCGGAAGGCTGCGTCGTGGTGGCCGACGCCATGGGCGTCACCGGCGCCGGCATTTTCGGCGACATCTTATGCATGAGGATGATCAAGCGCGGCGTGGCCGGCCTCGTCACCGACGGCGTCATGCGCGACAAGCACGGGGTCGTGCAGACCGGCCTGCCGGTCTGGTGCGCGGGGGTGGCGGCGCCGGCCAGCGTCAACCAGCTCACTTTCGTGGGCTGGAGCGAGCCGATCGGCTGCGGCGGCTGCGCCATCTTCCCCGACGACATCATCGTCGCCGACGACGATGGGGCGGTGGTGATCCCGGCCGCGCTCGCCGAATTCGTCGCGAATGGAGACCTGGCTGGTCGAGCAGGTGCAGCAGGGCGAGAAGCTGCCCGGCCTCTATCCGCCCAACGAGGAGAATAAGAAACGCTACGAGGCCTGGAAGAAGGCACGTTGATGTTCTTCATCCTCGCCAAGACCGTCACCTTCCTTTTGCTGCCCTCGAATGTTCTTCTGCTGATCGGGCTTGCCGGACTTGTCCTGTTGTTCACCCGTTGGCGGCGCGTTGGGACGCGGTTAATGGCGGCAAGCCTGCTGCTCATGGCCTTGGCCGCCTTTCTGCCGCTCGCCGCGCTGCTGATACATCCGCTCGAGACGCGTTTCCCGCCATGGAATCCCGCGCGAGGCGCTCCCGACGGCATCGTCGTGCTCGGCGGCGCCATCGGTCCGGCGCTGTCGCGCATTTACGGTGCCACCCAGCTCAACGGCAGTGCCGAACGCGTGACGGCGATCGCCAAGCTGGCGCGCGAATATCCCAAGGCGCGCATCATCTATTCCGGCGGCGATGCCAGCCTGTTCGCCAACCAGGGTCGCGAGGCGGACTACCTTTATCCGCTGCTCGAAAGCTTCGGCGTGCCGCGCGCGCGCGTCGAACTGGAGAGCCGGGCGCGCAACACCTATGAGAACGCCGTCTTCAGCAAGGCGCTGGCCAAACCCAAGCCGGGCGAGCGCTGGCTGCTGGTGACGTCGGCGGAACACATGCCGCGCGCGATCGGCTGTTTCCGGCGCGTCGGCTTCCCGGTCGAGGCCTATCCGGTGGACTGGCATACGGGGCCGCGCCTGCAGCTTTCCATCGGCGAGAAATTCGGGAGCCGGCTTGCGGGCCTCGACCGGGCGACCCACGCCTGGCTGGGCCTGCTGGCCTATTGGCTGACCGGCCGCACCAGCGCCTTCCTGCCGGGACCGGCCGCGCCGTGAAAACATCGCGCGAGCCGCGCGCCGTTCGCATCCCCTAATTGTTCCGCGGTGGCGGCGGCAGTATCCTTTGGCCGTTCAGGGCGATTCGTGCACCCGGAGTCCGCGTGCCGTGCGTTCCCGCGCACCATTCGCGCGATGCCTCATGGGAGGGAATCGACCATGGCGCTCCAACGCTCTTTCGAATTCTTGCGTGCGGCCGCTCGGCCACCCGACAAGGACATTACCCATTTCAATAGTGACAAAGAGCACGCCTACCTCGTCGCGAGCCTGGACGAACGCATTGTCAGCGCGGTGGCCGTGTCGGCGGCCGTGCTGGTGGTGGCCGTGATTGCGCTCCTGATGGCATCGATCGGCCCGTAACGACGCGCCCGCTTGAGCGCCCGCGGCCTCTCTGCCAGTGTGGCCGGCAGAGGAGGCGAGCCAATGCCGCAGAACATTACCGTCGGATACAAGCAGCTCTGCGAAGCCGCCGAGCGTGAGGTGGAGACGCTGCCGACCGAGGAGGCGATCAAGCTCGCCGGCCGCGACGACACCGTGCTGGTCGACATCCGCGACATCCGCGAATTGCAGCGCGAGGGCAGGGTGCCGGGCGCCTTCCACTGCCCGCGCGGCATGCTGGAATTCTGGATCGACCCCGCCAGCAGCTATCACAAGAAGATTTTCGACGCCGACAAGAAGTTTGTGTTCTTCTGCGCCGGGGGCCTGCGCTCGGCGCTGGCCGCGCAGACCGCGCAGCGCATGGGGCTGAAGCCGGTCGCTCATATCAAGGGCGGCTTCGGCGCCTGGAAGAAGGCCGGCGGCCCGGTCGAACTGCCGGAGGACATGCCGGGCGAGCACCACAAGCGCAAGAAGGCGTGACGCGCATTCACGCGCCTGCTGCCGGCCATCAGAACAATTTGCTTGCCGTGGGCTTCCGTGGCCCGCAACGTCACGCGTTCAACGGGATGATGGCCCATGTCCCTCACGCTCATCATCGGCAACAAGAACTATTCGTCCTGGTCGCTGCGGCCCTGGATCGCCATGAAGGCCGCCAGCATTGCCTTCGATGAGGTCATCGTTCCGCTCTATGAGACGGACAGCCGCGAGCGGGTCCTGAAATATTCCCCGGCTGGCAAGGTGCCGGTTTTGATCGACGGCGACCAGCACGTCTGGGAATCGCTCGCCATCATCGAGCATTTGGCCGAAAAGTTCCCCGCAGCGCATTTGTGGCCGTCCGATCCGCGCGCGCGCAGCCATGCCCGCGTGGCGGCGGCGGAGATGCATGGGGGTTTTGCGCCCCTGCGCCGCGCCTGCGCCATGAATTTTTGGCTGCCGCCGAAGCCACGCCCGCAGAGCGAAGAGGTAATGGCCGATGTCGCCCGCATCGAGGCGCTGTGGGGAGACTGCCGCGCCCGCTTCGGGGAAGGCGGTCCCTTTCTGTTCGGGCCGTTCTGCGCGGCCGACGCCATGTACGCGCCGGTCGTCGCCCGATTCCACAATTACGGCATTCCGGTTGGCCCTGTGGCCCGCGCCTATATGGAGGCGGTGATGGCGCTGCCGGCCTGGACCGAATGGCGGGACGCGGCGTTCAAGGAGCCTTGGGTCGTGCGCGACAACGAGCCCGACTGGCCTCTGGTGCGCGGGGCGGCGCAATAACCAAAAAGAGCGAAAAAACAGACCGGTGCGGCCTTTTGCGTGCGTGCCATCCAAAATTTTGTCAAGATTGTGGGCAACACCGCAGCGACTTCCACGGCGCTGCGCCGTGTTTGCACGGCTTCGGGCCGTGTTTCCATAAATGGGGGTGACAACGCTGCTACGGGCCGGCCACGGCCCGGGAGGGGTAGCTATGCGAATTCGTCTGCTCGCGCTCGTCACTTTCTGTCTCGTGCTCACCGCGCCGGCTTTCGCCGCCGATTCCGCCGCCACGCCCGATGTGAAAGGGCTCTATCTGCTGACCGACTATCCGGCGGTCTCGGTGCAGCCCGGAACCACCTCGACCGTCAATCTCAGGCTGCGCAATTACGGTCTGGCGCCGGAGCGCCTCAAGCTCTCGGTCTCCGGCGTGCCGCAAGGCTGGACCGCCACGCTGCTCGGCGGCGGCCAGCCGGTGGCTGCCATCATGCCGGCCACCAATGACAGCGTCTCCTTCGATCTGCGCCTCGACGTGCCGAAAGACGCCAAGATCGGCACCCATACGCTGAGGGTCACCGCCGACGGCGCCACCTCGAACGTCTCCTTGCCGGTGGCGGTGACGCTCGCCAAGGAACTGCCCGCCAAGCTGTCGGTGCAGCCGCAACTGCCCGAGCTGCGCGGCTCCTCCAGCTCGAGCTTCGAATATACGCTCAGCGTCAAGAACGACAGCGGTAAGAAGCTGCTGGTCAGCCTCGCCGCCGACGCGCCGCGCAACTTCGACACCTCGTTCACCCAGGCCTACGGCAGCCAGCAGCTCACCGCGATCCCGATCGACGCCGGCAAGAGCAAGAATGTGAAGCTTAAAGTCACGCCGCCCAGCACGGTCGACGCCGGCCATTACGCGGTGCAGGTGCATGTGGCGGCCGCGGGCGCCAAGGCCTCCACCAAGGTCGCGCTTGACGTCACCGGTCAGCCCAAGCTGAGCCTCGCCGGCCGCCAAGGCATCCTCAGCGCCAACGCTACCGCCGGCAGCGAGACCTCCGTGCCGGTGATCGTGACCAATACCGGCACCGCCCCGGCCGATAACATCAAGCTGTCGGCCAGTGCGCCCACCGGCTGGAAAGTCACCTTCTCGCCCAAGACCATCGAGCGCATCGCGCCCAACCAGCACAAGCAGGTGACCGCCAGCATCCGCCCGCCGTCCAAGGCGATCGCCGGCGACTACGTCAACACGCTCACCGCTTCCACCAATGGCGAGAACGGCACCGCCAATTTCCGCGTCACGGTGACCACCTCCACCATGTGGGGTATCGCCGGCGTCGGCATCATCGGCGCCGCGCTGCTGATCATGGTGGGCGCCGTCGTGCGGTTCGGTCGGCGATGAGCGGCCTCGTCATCGAGGCCCGCGGCCTCACCAAGCGCTACGAGACGGCGACTGCCGTCGACGGCGTCAACTTCTCCGTCGGGGCGGGCGAGATCTTCGGCCTGCTCGGACCCAACGGTGCCGGCAAGACCACCACCATTCTGATGCTGCTCGGCTTGAGCGACATCACCGACGGCGAGGCACGCGTGTTCGGCCACGATCCGATGCGCGAGCCGCTGGCGGTCAAGCGGCTGGTCGGCTACCTGCCGGACACGGTCGGCTTCTACGACAACATGTCCGCCGCCGATAACCTGCACTATACTGGGCGGCTGATGGGCATGCATCTGGCCGAGCGCAAAGCCAAGATCGGCGCCGCGCTCGCCCGCGTTGGTCTGCTCGAACAGGCGGAAAAGAAGGTGGGCACCTTCTCGCGCGGCATGCGTCAGCGTCTCGGCCTTGCCGAGATCGTGATGAAGGACGCGCGCATCGCCATCCTCGACGAGCCGACCAACGGACTCGACCCGCAGGCCAGCATCGAGCTGCTCGACCTGATCCGCTCGTTGAAAGAGCAGGGCGTCACCATCCTGCTGTCGTCGCATCTGCTCGACCGGGTGCAGAGCGTGTGCGACCGGGTGGCGCTGTTCAACCAGGGGCGCATCGCGCTCATGGGCACGGTGCCCGAGCTCGGCCGCCACGTGCTCGGCGGCGGCTATGCCGTCGAGGTGGAAGTGGAAAGCAGCGACGGCATCGCCAAGCGGCTCTCCGCATTGCCCGGCGTGCGCAGCGTGGAGGCGCCCGAGCCCGGCCGTTTCCGCATGACCTGTGACCGCGACCTTCGCGCGGAAGCTGCCGCCGCCGTGGTGGCGGCCGGCGGGCGGCTCAAGCAGCTCTCGCTCGACGAGCCCAGCCTGGAGGTGATCTACACCCGCTATTTCCAGCAGGCGCAGCAAGGGGAGGCCCGCCATGCGGCGTGAAGGCTCGCCCCTGCAGGGGCTGGGCGTGGTGATGCTGAAGGAATTGTCGGATCACCTCGCCTCAGCGCGCATGCGCGTCTTGGAATGGCTGGTGGTGCTGGTGGCGCTAGCCGCCGTCTACGCCGCCATTACCCAGGTGCGCGCGGTGACCGCGCAGGATCCGTTCCTGTTCCTGCGCCTGTTCACCACCGCGCGCGATCCGCTGCCGTCTTTCGTGTCGTTCCTCGGCTTCCTGGTGCCCTTGATGGCCATCGGGCTCGGCTTCGACGCGGTCAACGGCGAGCACAACCGGCGCACGCTGTCGCGCATCCTGTCGCAGCCGATCTATCGCGACGCGCTGCTGTTCGGCAAATTCCTCGCCGGCCTCATTACACTGGCGATCAGCCTGATCGTGCTGTGGCTCCTGGTGATCGGCCTTGGCCTGTTGATGTTGGGCGTGCCGCCAGGCGGTGCGGAGATGGGCCGCGCGCTCATCTTCCTCGGCGTGACGATCGTATATGCCGGCGTGTGGCTGGCGCTCGCCATGCTGTTCTCGGTGATCTTCCGCTCGGCTGCGACCGCGGCGCTGGTGACGCTCGGTCTCTGGCTGTTCCTCACCATCATCTGGCCGGCACTGGCGCCGGCGATCGCGCAGGCGCTGGTGCCGTCCGGCGATCAGGCGACGCTAGTGATCACGTCGCAGATGCTGGCGCGGCTCTCGCCGTCCACACTGTATGGCGAATCGGTATTGGCGCTGCTGCATCCGACCACCCGCGCGCTCGGCCCGGTCTATCTCAGCCAGCTGCAAGGGGCGGTGATGGGCTCGCCGCTGCCATTGTGGGACAGCCTGATGGTGGCCTGGCCGCAGATCGTCGGCCTCATTGCCGCCAGCATCCTGCTGTTCGTTGGCGGTTACGTGGCCTTCCAGCGGCAGGAAGTCAGGGCATAATTTCTTGAGAGGGGAGCCGGTCGTCATCCTGGGCTGAAAAGCTCAGGATGGCGCGCCCTCACGCAGCCGCTTCACCAGTTCGTCGATGAACGGCGCTTGCGCCGGCAGGATCTTGCGCCGCGCGGTCGCGACCTTGAAATAGGCGACGCGGTCGACCTCGGGAAAGCTCTGCCGCTTGCCCGAGCGCGGCGGCCATTCCATCTCGAACTCGTTGCTGGCGAAGCCGCTCAGATCGAAGTCGCC
>JARRNI010000287.1:0-6031 GCA_037385125.1 Pseudolabrys sp. | reverse complement strand
GGCACGGCGCATCTGCGTACCGACATCGAAACCGGCCAGGCGCTGATGCGGCGCCTGCGCGGGCGCTGGTCCGGCCTGTGCCTGCCCACTTACGTGCTCGACATTCCCGGCGGCCACGGCAAATCGCCGATCGGTCCGAATTACATTGCGCGCGCCGGCACCAACGGCAGCGAGCATTTCACGGTAGAGGATTTCAACGGGCGGCGGCATGCCTATCCGCCGGCGTGACCGGTGCGAGCGTCAATGCGGCCACAGGTCGAGCAGGGCCGCCGCCAAGGCGAGCCCGGCGAAGCCGACGAACACCACCGCGATGCCGACATGCCAGAGGAAGAACACGTCGCGCCGCAGCGCAGCCCTTACGTTCCTGCCCTTGATCATGGCCTGACGCTCCCGAAGAGCTGACTGACAATCTGATTATAACCAAGGGCGGGCCGGTCGGGTCCATAATTTGTGCGTCAAAAACAAGTGGAACCGCGGCCAATTTTCGCAATCGTACCGGCCCGCGGCGCGACAGGGACGGTAATATCGCCCGCGCTCTCGGCTATGCCGCGCCGCTGTCGAGACGCGCCGCGAGCGGCCGGGCGGCGAAATTGAGTAGATAGGCGTACATGGCATAGCCGGGCGCGATCAGGCTGAGCAGCGCCGATACAAAAGCCGTCGCCATGAAGAACAGAATCCGGGTGCGGCCGGCGGGCCCACGCTGCCGGTGCTCGGGCACGATTTCTGCGCTGCGCAGGTGCTGCAGCGAGAGCGCGGCGACGGCGATCATGTTGGCGGCATAGAGCCACACCGCCGGCGGCAGATCGCCGTAGCGGCCGACGACTGATTCGCGGGTCTTAGCCACGGTCTGCCGCAGCGAGGGGCAGCGAGGGACCAATAATCAACACTGACACGCGCCGATCGCCTTCAAAAGGAGATCGCATTTAATAGGAGCATCCCGACAAATACGATCGTCAGAGACAGGCCGAACGTTCGGGCGGATGTGCGCTCGACCGTGCTGTGGGGGTCAATCAAAGCTTCGGTCTTCATGGCAAGTCTCCAGCAAACCCATTCATTGGTAAAATAGGGGCCGCCCCGGAGCCCCGCTGTGCTGGCCATCACAAATAAGCGAAAACGCGCCGGCCTCGAGCGGCTCGGCTTCCGCCTGGCGATCTATCCGGGGCTGGCGCGCTATGCCGCCGGCTTCGCCATCCGCGAAGCACTGCGCGCTAAAATGGCGGAGAGGGCGAACACACGGCGAGGGTCGAAGCGATCCGGTATGCCGGCGTTCCCGCGCGTCTTGGGCCATACTTCCTCTATCGTCGCACCGTGAAGGACTTGGTCCCGGGCTCCGGATTGACTTTTGAGGATTTTGGCATGCGCAAGCGGCAAAAACAGGTTGATTCAAACACTTAGGTGGAGGCCATCCGCTGCTAGTGCTTGTGTGTTCGATATCACACAGCCGCGGCGGGGTTTGGAGTAAATTATTAAGCGCGATGGCGCGCTCTTTGAAGAGGAGCTTGAAGAGGAGCGCCACCGACTGTGTTGTTAAGGCTGAGTATCTCCCTTGTGAGGGGAGGCTGCCATGTCGGAAGTGAACGTACCATCGCGCAAGCGTGTGCTGTCACAAGGCGAATTTGATTTGTTGTTCGCCCACCGGGCAAACATCACGAACTACCGGAGACTTCTACTAACACCTTTGACTGCCCAGGAGCGCGCTTTTGTGGAGCGCCGCCTCGCCGAGGAAGAAACGGCTCTCGACCAAATTATTTAAACGCTTCGCCCGCGCTGAGCTGGGCGGGCACCGGGCCATGGCGCGTACAGGGCGGCGCCATCTTGCAGCCCCGGCGATGGCCTGCCACAGCTGGCCGCTGCGGCCTCCCGCGTCTGCTATTGACCTGCCGCGCCTGACTTCAAGAAGGCAGGCAGTTCTGCTCTAACGCGGGCCGATGCCAAGCCGCCGTACGGCCTCATGCGGTTGCCGGGCACAACCCGGTCAGGATTCGCTATGAAACGCTCAAGCGATTCCTCGTCCCAAACGAAATTTGCCGCCCTCATAGCGCTGGAATACTCATAGTTCGCAAGCGATCCGGCTTTCCTTCCGATGATTCTCAACACGGGTGCGCGTCCCCTCGATCGTAGGCAACGTCGCCAGCACACGGTCGAGGATCGGAGGCGGGAAGATGCGACAATCTGACCGCGCGTGCGCGCCCCTGGCGCGCCACTGCCACCACAAATGCGAGCGCACGCTCTGTGTTTCTGCCCGGATGTCGCATAGAATGGCGCAATGCCAAGCGCTCTTGAGCATGTCGCGTGGGAAGCTTGTCTGGTTGAACCCCATTCCGATAAAGGCCTGGAGGCCTACGCCCGTCGGAAGGTTGGGATACCCGTTCCATCAATCAAATTTTTTGTGCCGGTCCCGTGGTTGGCGCGGGCTCTGGTTGACTTGCATCCGGAGTACGGGCTCCTGGTGCACCTCGACCAGAACGTGGCGGACCTCATCACGCTTGTCGTGAGCCAGGAAAACTCGTGCCGCTTCTGCTACGCGGCCCAGCGGGCGATGCTTTGGGGCCTGGGAATGAGCGAAGCGCGCATCCAGCGCGTAGAGCAGGAACTGAACGAAAATCTCGCACCGCGGACGACCGCTGCCATAGCCTTCGGCCGGAGTCAGTCGCGCTCGGGGCCCGCAAGAGCGCGCGATGCCCGCCAAGCGCTCCGTAGGGCGGGTTTCAGCGATGACGAGATGAAGGAGATCGCATTCACGACCGCCGCCACGGATTTCCTCAACCGCGCCTATACAATTCCTGCAATTCCCGTACGCCCGCTGGAGCGGATGCCCGATCAGCTCCGGATGCGGCTGCTCCGGCCCTTGATCAAACGCCTTCTAGAAAAGCATCGATCCCGCGGGCAGATGTCGGCGCCTGAACGCACCCCGGCCTCTCCCTACAGCCGACTGATCGAGACGTACGCGGGCTCACCGATTGCTGCCGCGCTGGGTCGAACGGTCGAGGAGATGCTGGCCTCCTCTCATCTCAAGCCTCGGTGCAAGCTCTTGATGTTTGCAATCATTGCCCGCGGTCTGGGCTGCGAGGCGGATGCACTCGAGATCGGTGAGGCCCTGGAGCGCGAAGGCTTAGATAAGCCGACGCTCATGCGGGTCCTCACTCATCTCGACGCTCCCGAATTGGATGATATCGAGCGATTGCTGGTGCGGTTCGCGCGGGAGACAATCTGGTATGACTCCGCAATGCTGCAGCGACGTGCACGCGCCCTGCTTGATCGGCTCTCCGTGCCACAGTTCCTGGAGGCTGCCGGCGTAGCGTCGCTGGCTAACGGGCTCTGTCGCATGGCCCCTATGGTCATGGAACAGCCATGATCGGCCCGGTTGAAACGGCCGCCGCGTTCATCCTCTTCGCGATTCTCGCAGTCGCGCTTTATCACCAATGGCGGCAGGCCAAAAGGCTCCGAGCACAGCTAGCAACGGCCGACGCCGCGCTTGAGCGGCTTCAGCAGACATGCTCTCGGCTTGCGCCGGCTGGCATTGTGCAGCAGCTCATCGTCGATGAAATACAGTCCGACATCAGGCTCGCAGCAGAGCGCAAGGTGGCGACCGCAATGTTTGTAGACCTCGTAGGCTTCAGCGCCATGAGCGAGCGGCTGGATCCGGAGGTGCTGCTGCGTGTGATCAACGGCTATTATCAGCGGATAAGCGATGCGCTCGACGAGCATCGCGGACATGTTGGAAGCTTCGTTGGCGACGGTATCGTCGCCTACTTCGGCGCGATCCAGCCGAACCCCTGGGAGTGCGACGACGCGGTACGCGCCGCCCTGGCCATGCGTACGGCAATCCGTGAATACAATGTCGAACTCGAGCGTGATGAACTGCCAAGGATTGCAATCGGCATCGGTATCGACCGCGGGCCGGGGCTAGCGGGGCTCGTGGGCTCCAGCGAACGGAGGGAGTACGCGTTCATCGGACGTACGGTCAACCTCGCAGCGCGCATACAGACGCTGACGCGCATTCACCACGTGGACATCCTTGTGAGCGAAGCGTTGCGCGCGGCGCTCGCCCCTGAGTTCATACTTGCGCGCATGCCCCCCGAGCCGGTCAAAGGGTTCGCCGACCCCGTGGTCACTTATGCCGTCCAGGGCGTTCAGCCGGTCTTGAGCCGGCAGGCATGATACTATGACAGCCCGCGGACGGTGCCCAACCCTGTCCATCGCCGGCGATGGTCTTGAACAGCGCAACCTCGGCTTCCGACATCGGCAGCGAATAGGCCGCCTTGATGATGGCGCGCCAGCCGTTCCAGGAGGCGCCGGCGAACCACGGGCCGAACAAGCCGGCGTGGTCGATCGCCTCGGCGATGTTCGGCAGGGTGCTCATTCGGCCGCCTCGCTAGGAAGGCCGCCATCCGTTCGCTGGCTTTCTGTGACTCCAAGTCTGCGTCGCCGGATTTGTGCGCTGTATGAGTCCCGCTAGCCATCTGCGCCGTCCTGGCGAGATAGTCCTGCAGACTTTCGGCTGGCCTGTTGCCCCGTTTGGTGTCCAGGTCGCGGATTGCTCTACGCGCCACGTTGTCAGCGCGCATGATGTCATCGAGGGTGACTGACTTGTCGCCCACCAGCCGGCGGGCGCGGGCATCCTCAGCCAGAACGGCAAGCTCGGTGGCCCGCTTGACAGCCAACCTGCACAGCAGGCGTCAGCGGCTCGCCCAACTCGGCCTGGAAGGCCCTAGCAAGCTCGTTTGCGAGGGGAGAGCCATTCATCATTGCCGGCCATGCGCCACGATGTCCTATCGAGGCCTTTGATGCAGCCATCAATGCCGCTCAGGCGGCAAGTTTCGGTCGTGAACCCCCACGAGCACTCCGCGGCGCGCGACTGCTTACCCGGTTGCTTACCCAACTTGAGGCTATTCGGCTAAGTGTTGGTGCGCCCTACGGGAATCGAACCCGTGTCTTCACCGTGAAAGGGCCTTGGTGGCGTTTATAGCTGTCTATGCCCGTCCCGCTAACCCATTGATAATCAAGATATTCTGTGCACCGCGGTTTATGCTTGTGCACGCGCGTTTATCCCCGTATATTGGACATTCATTGGACATGCGAGGCAACCGATGGCACGCAAGGTGAAGTCAAAAGAGCTCGATTCGCGCGAGGCGCGGCTCAAGCTCAAGCCACAAGGGAAGCCATATTGGCGCGCGATCAATCGCGGGCTGCACCTGGGCTACCGCCGCCTCAAAGGCAAGGCCGGCACGTGGTGGGCGCGGCATTACATCGGCAAGCAGCAGTACGAAACCGAGGCGCTCGGCATTGCGGATGATCTGAGCGACGCGGATGGATTGGCGGTCCTGGACTTTTGGGAAGCGCAGGCGAAATCACGCGATCGAATGACGGCGCGCGCTCACGCGGCGGCGGGCAAGACCGGGCCAATCACCGTCGCCGACGCGATGGCCGCCTATCTCGAATTCCTGGAGAACAACCGGCGTTCGGCGCGCGATGCCCGGTCTCGCATCGCCGTTCACATCCTACCGACGCTCGGCGAGGTCGAGGTTGACGCGCTGACGGCCGACCAGCTTCGCAAGTGGCACGCCGGCCTGGCTAAGGCGCCGCGTGCGGTGCGCGCCAAGGCGGGCAAGGCTCGGCGCCTGGCGATAAGACCCGGCGAGGACGGCGCGCGGGCTCGCCGCGCCAGCGCCAATCGCACACTCACGACGCTGAAAGCCGCGCTTAATCGGGTGTGGCGCGACGGCAAGGCGCAATCCGACCAGGCCTGGCGCAGCGTCGAGCCGTTCGAGGCCGTCGATGCCGCGCGCGTCCGCTATCTCACGATTAAAGAGGCGCAGCGGCTGATAAATGCTTGCGGATTTGAATTCAGGCCATTGGTGCAGGCTGCTTTGCAAACCGGCGCGCGCTACGGCGAGCTGATCCGCCTGCAGGTGCACGATTTCAATCCGGACGCGGGTACCTTGGCGATTCGGCAAAGCAAGAGCGGCAAGCCGCGCCACGTCGTGCTGAGCGACGAGGGTGCCGCGCTGTTCCGCCAACTTACCGCTGG
>JARRNI010000286.1:0-7354 GCA_037385125.1 Pseudolabrys sp. | reverse complement strand
TGTACAATTATCTCGCCTTGAGAGATACCCTCGAGGCATCCTGGACTTTTCGCACCGATGGAGACACGGAGGTGGTGCTAGCCGGCTTGGTCACCCATGGCACCAGCTTCCTTGAGCGCATGGAGGGAATGTGGGCAATCGCACTATGGGACGATCGCGAACGCGAGTTGCTGCTGACTCGAGACCGGCTTGGGAAAAAACCGCTCTACTTCCAGAGCGCGCGCCAGGGCTTCGCCTGTGCTTCCGAGCTTCCCGCGTTGCGACGGCTAGGGCTGGGCCACTTTCATGAGGATCTAGACAGTACAGCTGATTATTTGCGCTACGGTTTTTTTATGCCGGGAACGACTGCCTACCGCGACGTCCGCGAAGTACTCCCGGGTCACCTGCTACGTTGGCGGCCCGACGGAGAAACATATCAAAGAGCATATTGGACCCTTCCCATTGAGCCGTCTTCCTGTACTCGCAACGATGCCAAAGATCGTTTGCGGGATCTCTTGGAACATGCGGTGGCCAAACGTATGGTGGCAGACGTCGAGGTCGGCGCATTCTTATCGGGTGGTATCGACTCGTCGCTAATCGTCGCCATCATGGCGAACCGCTTGGGAATTCGACCCAAGACATTCTCCATGGGTTTTAGCGATCCCACATTCGACGAACGGCAATACGCCCGACTAATGTCGGCGACTTGCCGCACGGAGCATTTTGAAGAATGTATGTCGGTATGGGACCGGGATCTTCTAGAGCGGCTGCTGACGGATCACGTTGGCCAACCGTTCTACGACGTTTCGCTGCTGCCCACAGCTATGGTCTCAGAGCTCGCTGCTCGCCACGTGAAGGTCGCCCTATCTGGCGACGGAGGGGACGAGTTATTCAGTGGTTATCAACGCTACCAAGCGCGCGCGCTGCTACGCTGGTATTCACGTCTACCAGCACCGTTACGCAAAGCCGGAGAAGGTTTGGTGCACAAACTACCCGAACCAACTGCACACCATAGCCGAAGCCTGCTTAAAAAGGCCCAGCTATTTGTTGCGGCTGCCGAGCGCGAGGGAGCGACAGCAACATATGTGGCACCGCTTTTGTATTCGGAGCAGGAATTCGCGAATCTCGCACCTGAACTGATGGGGCGGGGGCACACGCCCCCCAACCTGCCCCAGGAAACGCGCCTCGATGACATAAAACAGATGATGGTGGCCGATGCACTTGTCTATCTCCCCCAGGATGTGCTGCTCAAAGTGGACCGCGCGAGCATGGCGTACAGTCTTGAGGTACGCGCGCCATTTCTCGACCACCATTTGGTCGAATTTGCCTTCAGTCTTCCGCGTCGGTTTCATCGGCATGGGTACGCCGGTAAACGCCTCTTGCGGTCGGGTATGTCCGACTTACTGCCTCGTCAGCTCTGGGGCCGTCGCAAACAGGGGTTTGGAGTACCGGTTCACCAATGGCTCGCGGGAGAAATGGGAAGAGAATTGGAACAGTTAGCTGCTCAATCCGACTCCCCGGTTGCAAATCAGCCGGTCATGGACCTCCTCGCCGCTCACCGAACCGGCAGGCGTGACAACAGCGCGCGACTGTGGAATCTTTACGTGTACTACCTCTTTCACGCACACGGGCTTACCTGAGAATCTACGCATTGCCATGAAGCGTATCGCGATTTTCGTACCTGACTTGGCCGGCGGCGGCGCAGAGCGGATGATTGTGAATCTTGCCAACGAATTCGCTGCGCGCGGACTGGACACGGTGCTCATTTTGGCCAAGGCGGCCGGCCCGTACCTGCGTTTGCTGTCGGCGCAGGTTCGACTGCGCGACCTGGATATTCGCTTCGGGGACCCGCGAGTGATATCGAGGCTAGCGGCTGCATTGCGCTCAGAACGCCCCGGCGCGCTCCTCACTGCCATGACGTACCCGAACATCGCTGGAATTCTCGCCCGCCGTCTGGTCTCACACCCGTTTCGCTTGGTTATAAGCGAGCGCGTCGTTCTTACCCAGCAGTCGCGGTCGCTGCCCCTCCTTAAGGAGAAATTAAAGCCAGTCGCTGCGCGTCGCCTTTACCGATCTGCCGATCGCATCGTAGCCATCTCCAATGGAGTTGCACAGGATCTCACCGAGAATATTGGGGTCCCGACGTCCCAAGTCGAGGTCATTTACAACCCCGTCTCTGGTCCGACGACCGACGAGCCACACCCGCCGCCGAACCATCCGGCATTTTCCAATGAAAGCGTTCCGGTGGTGATTGGAGCCGGGCGACTTGTACCGCAAAAGGATTTCGCAACGCTTGTGCGCGCTTTTGCGCAACTGCGCGCCAGACGGATCGCGCACTTGGTGATTCTCGGCGAGGGCCCTGAGCGTGCGGCGTTGGAAGCACTCGCAAAGAAGCTCAAAGTGAGCAATTCAGTCTGGATGCCGGGATACGTGCCCAATCCGTACTCCTATATGGCTTACGGTACCGTATTCGCCCTCTCATCGCGTTGGGAAGGATTCGGTAACGTACTTGTTGAGGCGCTGGCGTGCGGGTGTCCTGTCGTAAGCACGGACTGCCCAAGCGGTCCACGGGAGATACTTGGTGATGGCACATTCGGCCGCTTGGTGCGTGTGGGCGACCCCTTAGCGATGGCCCAGGCACTGCAAGAAGCTATCGATTCACCCTGCCACGCCGAAGGCAACAGATCGAGAGCGCGGATTTTCTCCATAAAAGCAGCGGCAGATGCCTATTTGCACTGCCTCGTGGAAGATAAGGTGTGACGGCCCATCGATTCGTTCAGTTCAACCAGTGATCCAGATTCCTTCCCGTGAGATATGCGAGACGCTTAACATCACTGGCAAATTCCTGAGCCAGCTGCTCGCGAAGCGCTGCGGACAATGGCGGACGCGCACGGGGGCGGTCGTTCAAACTCCTGACGAAATTCAGGAATGCATTGAGATTCAAACCCATGCGTTTCCTCAGAAATCGGAACACAGTTAGCGCAGGCCCTGGAGGTGCCTGCGTCATCTTACCTAACCAATGAAATCGATGACCCTTGCCTTCGTTTACGGGGTCAAAACGAGTTCGCTCATCGTGTTCAAGTCCGAGAAAATCCAGGACTTCGGCATAGACCGCACTGACGTCCGCGATTAGATCGTCAAAGAACAAATACTTGATCTGAGCTTCTGGGAAGAGTTGCTGCAAACGTTCGACTTGCCAACCCAAGGACGCCACCATCTTGTATTGAAGAATCTGAGGGGCCTTGCACCGCCGCGGAATTCGCTTGCCTTCCAGGCGTTGCTCCTGTAGCGCCCATGCACGCATAAAGTCGGGCTCGTCCTCGTTGAAGTTGTATAACGCCTGGGAATGTAAAGAATACGCAAGATCAATCGGATTGCGCAAGGCGACGAGAATCCGGGCGCCTGGATACCGCTCGCGAATAAGAGGCAAGGCGACCTCGGAATAGAGGTACCAGACCGACGCCTCGCCCACGGCAATATGGTCGTCACGACAGTTGCGGAATAGCGCCAAATATTCTCCTTCATCCCGCACCCGAGGGTAACTGTCGAAGTCCCGAGCAAAGTAGTGAGGCTCTTTGATCTGAGACATACAAATGTCAGGATGTTCCCGAAGGTACTCATAGAGAGCCGTTGTCCCGGCCTTGGGCGCACCAACTAGGAAGAAATTTGGTTGGTTACCCATAGCGAGAGCGAATTGCAAACACCGACGAGTTGATGCCGATCCGGCTATGTGCCAAGAAGGCGAGCCCTGCGTTCCACAAAATGGTCGACGCCGCAGTCGCAATCGCAGCGCCCGCCATGCCAAAACGAGGTATTAACAAGGCATTCAATACGATATTCAGTATTGCTCCTCCCGTTATCACCACCGCAGCATCCCAATGTCTACCGGTCATGGTCATGAGCAAAGCCACTGGCCCGGCGCCCACGTTTACCAACTGACCAACGATCAGCAGAGTAAGTGCCAGACGGCCAGCGACGAAGGCCTGCCCAAACAAACCCAGTACGGCTTCTGGAAAGACCGCCAACAGCAGAGCAATCGGGATACCCAAGGTCGCGCCGATGCGGACGGCGCTCGTCGTCAAATGCTGCAAGCGGTCTTTCGCTCCTACGCTCCATAGCTCAGACACGTAAGGGGCCAATGCGGCATTTACAAACATCAGTGGCAAAGCGACAACTGCAGCTAGCCGTGTACAGATTGCGTAAATGCCGGATTCGAACGTACCGCGGATCATACCGAGCATGACGATGTCAGCGTATCCGATTATCAGATGCATGCCGGATACAAAAAACAAAGGAGCAGACACTCGCAGCCACTCGCGCGTGCGGAACTCCGCAACGGCGCTCCGAAAGGGGTCGGGAATGACACGACGCAAGATCCACAGCCCCATCAGGAGCGCCAACACGGCGCCAAGCCATGTTGCCCCCAGGGCGCCTATCGCCGTCAACACCGAGCCTCCGGCTTCCGCAACAAGAGCAATTGTCAGGATCACCAGCGGCGCAACCAGGCCGTCGGCAACTTGAGCGGCGACTGGGTGCCGAAGAGCAAGTAAAGCACCACGGGTAATCTTTCCAGCGCTCAGAATGGGCAGAGCAACCAGCGCCAATACGAGGCTCCACAACAGCTGTTGCCTTCCAACGATGATAAGGGTCAGAGGCAGCGCTACCGCGGCCAGCAAAATGCCCGATCCTGCCGCAACCTGATATGCGCGCCACAGCAGTCCGATGCAAAGGCCCCTACGCCCATTTGCGATATACGGAGGAAGAAAGCGCTGAAGCGCCACGTCCATGCCACCCTTGGACGCCAAGGTGAGTACCGCCAACCACGACATAGCGTATGCATAAATCCCATATTGCTCGACCCCCAGAGTTCGTGCCAATACGAGTTGCGTAAGAAGGAGTAAGCCGACGCTCAGAGCGTTGGCGATTATTGATCCGTTCACACTACGCAGAAAGGAACCACCCAAGAACTCGGCAGTCATCATGGGCCCCCCATCTCTGCGGTATCTCGTCTTGAGCTAGAAACCGTCCGCAATTTCACGCAAGGATCCCGGCGCTGGCTACGGACCTCTCGACCAAGGGTCGATCCTTGTGTCCAAAAATAATCACTTCGGTGATTACTCCGTAAGATTCGTACTGCCAAGCCGACTCTTTGCCTTCCCCCACGACATAACGCTGACGCCTCGAACTCCAGCGTTTGCCAGTCCCCACTTCCACAATACCGACTGGTTAAGCGAATTTCGTACCATCCCGGAGTAAATGACGAAAAAAGTCTGCGGGCAGTACCGGCAACCCCTCAATGGAAGGTTGTGACCCACGACTACTGGCTTCGAAACAGATCAATAATATTTATATATATCAGTGCATTAATGACGAAATACATCATCCATCAAGCACAGGGCCAGTCAGCCGGCAGCGCGCGTGTTCGTGACCAGTGCTCTGGACGCGACGGGCGCGCCTACCCGCAACCGCGTGACAAATTTCCGTCACCCCGAGCTCGGGAAGCATGATCAGGCGCGTACATACGCATATTCAAGTCAACCTTTTTCCCCGCGCGCCGATAACTTACCTAACGTCGTCGTAAAGCGTCCGCTGAACTCATAACATGCTGATTATAAACAGTTACATTACCGCAGCATAGCGATGTGACAACCGTCAAGGGAACGTGCGAATACAGCAAAAACCCCGTACAATCAGACCTAATGGCACACATGTTGTTAAGCCGCTTTAATAGCGTAGTATTGGAGAACAAGCTGCTGGCCGGGAAGGAGATCGCCTGGGCTGCTGCCCAGGAATTCGGCGTCCCGACCCTGGATCTGGCGGCCATGGACCTCGAGATGGCGCCGGTCAAGCTGGTGGACGAGAAGCTGGTCCGCCAGCACCACGCCCTGCCGCTGTTCCGCCGTGGAAACCGGCTCTACGTCGCCGTATCCGACCCCACCAATCTCCAGGCCCTGGATGAGCTGAAATTTCACACCGGAATCAGCACCGAAGCGATTCTCGTCGAAGAGGAAAAGCTGACCAAGGCCATCGAAAAGGCCTTGGAAGCCAACGACGCGGCCTCCATGAGCCAGCTGCTGGATGAGGATCTGGACAACCTGTCGATCGAGGCGGGCGAGGACAAGAATGGCGGCGAGGCGCCTACTGAATCGGACCTGGACGACACGCCCGTGGTGCGGTTCGTCAATAAGGTGCTGCTGGATGCGATCAACAAGGGTGCGTCGGATGTCCACTTCGAGCCGTACGAAAAGACTTTTCGGGTGCGTCTGCGCCAGGACGGCATTCTCCACGAGGTCGCAGCACCACCCGTGAGCCTCGCCACGCGCGTTGTGGCACGCCTGAAGGTCATGTCGCGCATGGATATCGCCGAACGCCGGGTGCCCCAGGACGGGCGCATCAAGATGACGCTGTCCAAGAACCGCGCCATCGACTTCCGTGTCAACACCTGCCCTACTCTGTTTGGCGAGAAGGTGGTGTTGCGTATTCTGGACCCCACCAGCGCCAAGCTGGGCATCGACGTGCTGGGCTATGAAGATCACCAGAAAGAGTTGTTCCTCGGGGCGATTCATCGGCCCTATGGCATGGTGCTGGTCACGGGTCCGACCGGCAGCGGTAAGACTGTGTCGCTGTACACGGCCCTGAACATCCTCAACACGTCTGACCGGAACATCTCCACCGTCGAGGACCCGGTGGAAATCAATCTTCCCGGTATCAACCAAGTGAACATGAATCCGAAGACCGGGATGACGTTTGCGGCGGCGCTGCGCGCGTTCCTACGTCAGGATCCCGACATCATCATGGTTGGTGAGATTCGCGACCTGGAAACGGCCGAGATCGCGGTCAAGGCCGCTCAGACGGGCCATTTGGTGCTGTCCACATTGCATACCAATGACGCGCCGCAGACCCTTACGCGACTCGTCAATATGGGCGTCGCACCGTTCAATATCGCGTCAGCCGTTAACCTGATCATCGCCCAGCGCCTGGCGCGGCGTCTTTGCACCCACTGCAAAGAACCCATCGACGTACCAGCCGAAGCGCTCCTGGAAGAAGGTTTCACCGAGGATGAGATTTCAGGTATACAGCTCTTCGGGCCCAAAGGCTGTGACCAATGCAGCGGCGGCTACAAGGGCCGAGTGGGTGTGTACCAGGTTATGCCCGTATCCGAGGAGATGGGTAGGATCATCATGTCCGGCGGCAATTCCCTGCAGCTCGCGGAACAGGCAGCCGTCGAAGGCGTCGCCGACCTGCGCCGGTCGGGGCTCAACAAGGTGAAGGCTGGTCTGACCAGCCTCGAGGAAATCAACCGCATCACCAAGGATTAAGCAATGGCGGAGAAAGCGCTCAAACAATCGATGTTCACCTGGGAAGGGGCGGACCG
>JARRNI010000285.1:0-7868 GCA_037385125.1 Pseudolabrys sp. | reverse complement strand
ATGCTCGGCCAGCCGCTGTCCATGGTGCTGCCCGAGGTGATCGGCTTCAAGCTCACCGGCCGCATGAAGGAAGGCGTCACCGCCACCGATCTGGTGCTCACCGTCACCGAGATGCTGCGCAAGCGCGGCGTGGTCGGCAAGTTCGTCGAGTTCTTCGGTCCGGGCCTCACCCATCTCACCATCGCCGACCGCGCCACCCTCGGCAATATGTCGCCGGAATACGGCGCCACTTGCGGCTTCTCGCCGATCGACGACGACAGCATGGTGTATCTCAAGAGCACCGGCCGGCCGGCCGAGGTGACGTCGCTGGTCGCGGCCTATGCCAAGGCGCAGGGCATGTACCATGCCAAGACCTCGCCCGACCCGCATTTCACCGACATCCTCAAGCTCGACCTCTCCACCGTCGAGCCCTCGCTGGCCGGGCCCAAGCGTCCGCAGGACCGCATCGCGCTCAAGGACGTCAAGACCGGCTTCACCCGGTCGATGGACAAGGAGTTCAACAAGGCGTCCGAGCTGAAGAAGCGCGTGCCGGTGGAAGGCAAGAACTACGATCTCGGCCATGGCGACGTGGTGATCGCGGCGATTACATCCTGCACCAATACCTCCAACCCCAATGTGATGATCGGCGCCGGCCTGCTGGCGCGCAAGGCGGCCGCCAAGGGCCTCTCTGCCAAGCCGTGGGTGAAGACCTCGCTGGCGCCCGGCTCGCAGGTGGTGGGCGAATATCTCGAGAAGTCCGGCCTGCAGAAGGACCTCGACAAGCTCGGCTTTAATCTTGTCGGCTTCGGCTGCACCACCTGCATCGGCAATTCCGGCCCGCTGCCGCCGGAAATCTCCAAGACCATCAACGACAACGACCTGGTGGCCGCCGCGGTGCTGTCCGGCAACCGCAATTTCGAGGGCCGCGTCAACGCCGACGTGCGCGCCAATTATCTCGCCTCGCCGCCGCTGGTGGTGGCCTATGCCATCGCCGGCTCCATGCAGGTGGACCTCGCCAAGGAGCCGCTCGGCGCCGATGCCAAGGGCAAGAAGATCATGCTCAAGGACATCTGGCCCTCCAACAAGGAGATCGGCGGTTTCGTCGCCAAGAACGTCACCAAGCAGATGTTCACCAAGAAATACGCCGACGTGTTCAAGGGCGACACGCACTGGCGCAAGATTTCCATCGAGGGTGGCCTGACCTACGACTGGGACAAGAAGTCCACTTATGTGCAGAACCCGCCCTATTTCGAGGGCATGAAGAAGCAGCCGGCGCCGCTCGAGGACATCGTCGACGCGCGCGTGCTGGCGCTCTTGGGCGACTCCATCACCACCGACCACATCTCGCCGGCCGGCTCGATCAAGATCGACTCGCCCGCCGGCAAATATCTGGTCGGCCACAAGGTCAAGCCCGCCGACTTCAACCAGTACGGCACGCGCCGCGGCAATCACGAGGTGATGATGCGGGGCACGTTCGCCAATATCCGGCTGAAGAACCAGATGGTACCGGGTGTCGAAGGTGGCTTCACCGTGCACTATCCGTCCAAGGAGCGCATGACGATCTACGACGCCGCCATGAAGTACAAGGCCGAGAAAGTTCCGCTGGTGGTGTTCGCCGGCAAGGAATACGGCTCCGGCTCCTCGCGCGACTGGGCGGCCAAAGGCTCGGTGCTGCTCGGCATCCGCGCCGTGATCGCGCAGTCGTTCGAGCGCATCCACCGTTCCAACCTGATCGGCATGGGCGTGATGCCGCTGGTGTTCGAGGATGAGAACGGCTGGCAGGCGCTCGGCATGAAGGGCGACGAGCAGGTCACCATTCGCGGCCTGCACGGCGAACTGAAGCCGCGCCAGCGGCTGATCGCCGACATCGTGATGGGCGACGGCACGCTCAAGCGCGTGCCGCTGATCTGCCGCATCGATACGCTGGACGAGCTGGACTACTTCAAGAACGGCGGCATTCTGCAATACGTGCTGCGGCAACTGGCCAAATAACCGGCGATCACAGCGGACCGGACAATACTACGCTTTTGCTCACCGCGAAGTGAGTAGCGGGTGATCGACGGGCTGCGTTACATGCAGTTCGTTGGATAGTCACGCGAATCGCGGAACACGCCGATGAAACACCGCTCGATTCTCCTTGCCGCCGCGCTCCTGTGCGCCGCCGTCAGCCAGGCGTCTGCGGGCACGCCGCGCGCCGTCGTGCAACTGTTCACCAGCCAGGGCTGCTCGTCCTGTCCGCCCGCCGACCGGCTGATGGGCCGGCTGGCGCGAGATCCGACGCTGGTGACCATGAGCCTGCCAGTGGACTACTGGGACTATCTCGGCTGGAAGGACACGCTGGCGCTGCACGGCAATTCCACGCTGCAGCGCGACTACGCCATCACGCGCGGCGACCGCGAGGTCTACACCCCGCAGGCCGTGATCAACGGCGTGGTGCACGCGCTCGGTTCCGACAAGGGCGCGATCGAGCGCGCCGTCGCGCGCACGCAAAGCAAGGGCCCGCTCGCCGTGCCGGTCAAGGTGGCGGTCGCGGGCGGCAAGGTGAAGGTGCATGTGCCGGCGGCCACCGGCAGCCACAAGAGCGGCGAGGTCTGGCTGTTCCCGATCACTGATCGGGCGCAGGTCAAGATCGGGCGCGGCGAGAACCGCGGCCGCACCTTGAGCTACTACAACGTAGTGCGCCGCTGGGTGAAGCTCGGCGACTGGCGCGGGCAGCCGGAAGACTTCACGCTCCCGCTGTCGAAGCTGCCGGACGCGAAGTTTTCGCTGCAGGACGTCGACCACGTGGCGGTGCTGCTGCAAAGCGGTTTCGCGCACCGGCCCGGCCTCGTGCTAGGCGCCGCCACGGCGAGCCTGCGCGCGCCGGCAGTGCAGTAGCCAAGCAATCTCACACGGCTGTTATCGCCCGCGAAAACGGGCAGTCCAGTACGCCATGTCGCAATCCGAATTGCGAAACGCCTTGTGAGCACTGGATGTCCCGCCTGCGGGGCATGATGCCGTGTAGGAGGGCGGCCCTGCAAACAAAAATCGGGCCGGCAGCTACGCACCGGCCCGCAGGGTACTTGGGGATTTAACCGTACGCGGAACTCAATCGGCCCGGCCGGCCGAGCCCCGGGGGGCTGGGGGGCTGAGGAATCCGGGTCCCGAACCAGGCCGGGCCTTGAGGCAACGGTCGCCTTATCCCACCCCAGCGTGTCGGGCGGTTGACCGAAATTGGGCGTTATTATGGTGCGTTTAACGACTTCGTGATCGGGCTTGCGACGTTTTCGGCGCGTTTACGCGAGTTTTTTGCCCGGACGAAACCCTTGCCGTCCGGGCCGGTCGGCGCGATCATGACAGTTCAGTAAAAGGAGGCGCCGCATGTCGTTCGGTCCCGGCGATAGCGATCCCAGCCAGTCCCCGGGGGGCGGATCCCCGGCCCGTCACGCTCCCGCCCCCAACCAAGTGACCTTCAGCCGCCGCGAGCTCAACCGCATCCTCGATCTCTATGGACGCAAAGTCGCCGCCGGCGAGTGGCGCGACTACGCCATCGATTTCCTCAAAGACCGCGCGGTGTTCTCGGTGTTCCGCCGCGCCTTCGAAGTGCCGATCTACCGCATCGAAAAAAATCCGAAGCTGGAGCGCCGCCAGGGCGCCTACAGCGTGATTTCGGCTACCGGCCTGATCGTACGCCGCGGCCACGAGCTCGACCGCGTGCTGCGCGCCATCGACAAGTCGCAGCTCAAGCTGGTGGTGAATTAGCGGTTGCCCCACGTACCGCTGCCGTCCCCCGCCAACGGGTCGGCGCGAAGCGCGGCCCGATGACAGGCTCCGGCGGGGACCCAGTAAACACAAGCCACGCCGTGATTACTGGATTGCCCGCCTTCGCGGCCAGGCGCGAAGCCGCAGGCCTCGTGCACGGCGATCGAAGCCGCCTGCTCGGAATCCCCGATTACCGCTATCATCTGCCGGTAGCCGAGCGCGCTGCAGTCCGCGATCAGCTTTTCCAGCAGCGCTTTGCCGATCCCGCGCCGCTGCATGGCGGGCGCGACGTAGACTGAATCCTCGATCGCAAAGCGATAAGCCGGTCGCGCGCGATAAAACGAAGCGTAGGCGTAGCCAGCCACGGCTCCGTCGGCCTCGGCCACGACGTAGGGTAAGCCGCCGTCGCGCAGCGCCCGCATGCGCGCGGCCATCTCCGCTTCGCGCGACGGCGCGAGCTCGAACGACGCCGTGCCGTGGGTGACGGCATGGGCGTAAATGTGGGTAATAGCCGGGATGTCGGCCGCGGTGGCAGGGCGGACATGCAAAACGTCTGCTCCTCACCATGACGATAGAGATAGAACGCGCCAAACGAAAACGCCCGGGCGCGAGGCCCAGGCGTTCTGCATTCACGTTCTGCCGCTGTTCGGTTATCGCCGATCGCCCATGAAGCGCAGCAGGAACAGGAACAGGTTGATGAAGTCGAGATAGAGCGTCAGCGCGCCCATCACCGCCTTGCGGCCGGCGACGGTGCCGTCGTCGTTGACGTCATAGATCTCCTTGATGCGCTGGGTATCCCAGGCGGTCAGCCCCGCGAAGATCAGCACGCCGCCGACGCTGATCACGAAGTCGAGGCCGGTGCTGTGCAGGAAGATGTTGACCACCATGGCCAGGATCAGCCCGAACAGGCCCATCACCAGGAACGAGCCGATCGGCGAAAGATCACGCTGCGTGGTGTAGCCGTATAGGCTGAGCGCGCCGAACGAGGCCGCCGAGATGAAGAAGGTACGGGCCACCGAGGCGTGCGTGTAGGTGAGAAAGATCGACGACAGCATCACGCCGAGCAGTCCGGCATAGAGCAGGAACAGCCCGAGCGCCGTCGTCGGCTGCAGATGGCCGATGCGAAAGCTCATGAAGAACACCAGGCCGAGCGTGCCGATGAACAGCACGATCATCAGCGGGCCGCCGTAGATGGTCTGGCCGAACTGGGTGAGCGCGAGCTGGCCGGATGCGGTGGTCTGCACTGCGGCGTTGAAGGTGAGCCAGGCCACGACGCCGGTCAGAGCGACACCCGCGGCCATGTAGTTGTAGACGCGGATCATGTAGGCGCGCAGGCCTGCATCGATCGCGGCTGCCCGCTGCGCGCCATAGGCGGGGCGGGCGGCATAGTTACGGTCGAAGTCCGACATCGAAGTTCCCTCTCTCCGGCCCTGCGGCCGGTCACCTTATGCGCGCCGGCGAAAGCGCCGTTGCGCCGTGTTCCGAATGTAGTCGTTGCCGAGCATGTGCGCCAGATATGGCTCGATCATGGCCCTGCATGATTGCCAATGTTTAACAAAGCGCTAGTCGCGGACTCTAGGCCAAAACCCGGCCGGCCGGCCCCGTGAGCGGTGCCGCGCGGCGGAATGTCGCGAAATTCATAGATTTCTCAGCACCGAGGCAGGCTTCTGCCCGAGCGCGCTGAAGGTGCCGACGAGCCCCAGGACAACCGTCACCGCCACCGCGCCGAGCGCCGCCGCCACCGCCGGCACCGGCAGCCAGACGAAGCGCAGGTGCATCAGTTGCGCGACAATCAGCCAAGCCGCCAGCGAGCCGGCCAGGGCGCCGAACAGGGCGGTGGCGGCGCCCAGCAGCAGGTATTCCACCGTGTAGGCGCCGATCAGCCGGCCGCGCGTGGCGCCCAGGGTCTTCAGGATCACCGCGTCATAGACCCGTTGGCGCTGGCCGGCGGCCAGCGCCCCGCCCAGCACTAGCGCGGCGGCGATGAGCGTGACGGCGCTGGCGCCGTCGATCGCCAGCACCAGGTTGGCGACGATCTTGCCGATCGCCTCCAGCGCCTCCTTCACCCGTACGGTGGTGACTGTGGGAAAGGCCTGCGCCACTGTGCCGAGCAGTTTTCCCTCCTCGGCCGGCGTCGAGCCGCCCGGATAGGCCAGCGTCGCGAGCCGGGTGTGCGGCGCGCCGCGGAACGTATCGGGCGAGAACACCATGACGAAAATGCTGAGACTCTGCCAGTCGACGGCGCGCAAATTGGCGATGCGGGCGGTGATGTTGCGGCCGAGCACATTGACGGTGACGGTGTCGCCGAGCTTCAGGCCCAGGCCGTCGGCGATGCGTTTTTCGAACGAGACCAGCGGCGGCCCGTCATAGCCCGGCTTCCACCAGTGGCCGGCGACCACGCGCGAGCCCTTCGGCACTTTGTCGGCATAGGTGATGCCGCGGTCGCTTTGCAGCACCCAGGCGGCGTTGTCGGACGGCTTCAGCTTGTCGGCCGGCGTGCCGTGCGCGGCCACGATGCGCCCGCGCAGCATCGGCACTTCCTCGATTTTGCCGCCGCGGGCGTGCGATTTGAGGAAGGCGTTGAAGTGCGGCGCTTGCGCGGAGGGGATGTCGAGGAAATAGAACGACGGCGCCTTGGCCGGCAGCTCGGCGGAAAACTGCTGGCGCAAGTTGCCGTCGATCTCGATCACCGTCACCAGAAGCGCTATCCCTAAGCCCAGCGACAGTACGATGGTCGGCGTCAGCGCGCCCGGCCGGTGGATATTGGCCACGGCCATGCGGAGCGAAATCAGGCGCGCGCGCGGCACCTGGCGCGCGGCGAACATCACCAGCGTCGCCACCCCCCGCAGCAGCGCGAACACCGCTGCGGCGGTGGCGACATAGATGATTGCCACCCGCCGGTCATAGGCCAGCAGCACCGCGAGCGCGGCCAGCGTCAGCACGGCGACGGCGGTCAGCGCGATATAGCCTTTGCGCGGCAGGCGCGGCTGCGGCGCCACCGCGTCGCGGAACAGGGCACCGACCGGCACGTCATGCGCGCGCCCGAGCGGCCACAGGGTGAAAGCCAGTGCGGTGAGCAGGCTGTAGACCAGCGCCAGGGCCAGATCGCCCGCGTGCACGGCCGGCTCGATCGGCAGCGGAACGAGCGCGCCGAACAGCCAGCTCACCAGATAGGGCAGAGCTGCGCCCAGCACGAGGCCGATGGCGGCGCCGGCCAGCGCCAGCAGCAGCACTTGCGTCAGGTAAATGGCAAACACCCGCCGCCCGCTGGCGCCCAGCGCCTTCATGGTGGCGATGGTGTCGCGCCGGCGGTCGAGATGGCTCTTTACCGCGTTGCCGACGCCGACCCCGCCCACCAGCAGCGCGGTCAGCCCGACGATGGTGAGGAACTGTGTGAAGCGCTCGACGTCGCGCTCGAGCCGCGGCGAGGCGTTGCTGCGGCTGCGGATCTCCCAGCCGGCCTGTGGAAAGCGTTCGTGCGCCTGCGCCATCAGTTTCTTGGCGGCGGCGTCGCTGGTGTCGTTGGCGGGCAGGCGCAGCCGGTAATGCCAGCGCACCAGGCTGCCCGGCTGCAGCAGGCCGGTGGCGCTTAGGGCGCGCTCGCTCACGAGCAGGCGCGGGCCGAAGCCGATGCCGCCGGCCAGCTTGTCGGGCTCGTTGGTGAGCGCGGCGCGGATGACGAAGGTGGCCTTGCCGACCTTCAGACGCGCGCCCGTCTTCAAGTGAAGTCGCGCCATCAGGGTGGGATCGGCGACCGCGCCAAAGGTGCCGTCGTGTTCGGCCAGCGCCGCCGGCAGCGGCAGCGACGGATCGGTCTTAACCGTGCCGAACAGTGGATAGGCGGCGTCAACCGCCTTCATGTCCACCAGCGTCGCCTGGCCGGCGCCGTCGCGCGCCATGGCGCGCAGAGTGGCGGCGGAAGAGAGCGTGCCGTGGTCGCGCAGGAAGGCGAGCTCCGGCTCCGTCGCCTGGCGCGAGACGAGCGTGAACGACAGGTCGCCGCCCAAGATGACCTGACCCTCGCGCGCGAGGCCCGAGGCGAGGCTTGCCGCCACCGAGCCGACGCCCGCGATCGCCATGGCGCCGAGCGCGATGCAGGTGATGAACACGTAGAAGCCGCGCAGTCCCCCGCGCAATTCGCGCCAGGC
>JARRNI010000284.1:0-6072 GCA_037385125.1 Pseudolabrys sp. | reverse complement strand
AAGCGCGACCAGTTGCTCGCCGCCGACTTCAAGCGCTCGGCCAAGCGGTTCGGCGCCAAGATCGTGCAGCAGCGCGTGTTCAAGGACACCGGCGGCGCGCGCCGCACCGACAGCGGCGTGGCGCAGATCCAGCAGCAGATCCCGGTGTTCACCCAGCAGGCGCCGGACTACGACGTGCTGGTGGCGGCAGACGAGAGCGAGGTGTTCGCCAACTACCTGCCCTACCGCACCTGGCACGCGCGCCCGGTCGCCGGCTCCGCCGGGCTGGTGCCGACGAGCTGGAACGCCGCCAACGGCTTGTGGGGCGGCATCCAGCTGCAGAGCCGCTTCACCAGCCACTTCAAGCGGCTGATGACCGCGCTCGACATGCAAGCCTGGACCGCGGTGCGCCTGATGGGCGAAGCGGTGTCGCGCACCAATTCAGCCGACGAAAAGACCATCTTCAAGTTCCTCACGGGTCCGAAGCTCGCGCTCGGCGCTTTCAAGGGCCAGAAGCTGACGGTGCGCGACTGGGACCTGCAACTGCGCCAGCCCATCCTACTCACCGACGGCCGCACCATCGTCTCAGTCTCGCCACAGCCCGGATTTCTGCATCAACACTCACAGCTCGACACGCTCGGCTACGATAAGCCCGAAACCAAGTGCAAGCTGCAATGACGGTTTGCCGGACGAATATTATTGTGGTGGATAGGACCAACCGATGTGGCGCATGAGTTTCCTTGGCTTCGCCTTTGTCATCGCGCTCGCCAGCCCGGCGAGCGCCTATAAGGCCTATGTCTCCAACGAGCGCAGCAACACCATCAGCGTCATCGACACCAACAAGATGGCGGTGATCAAGACCATCAAGGTCGGCCAGCGCCCGCGCGGCATTGAGCTCACCCCCGACGACAAATACTGCCTGGTGGCGGTGGGCGACGATGACACCATCCAGATGGTCGACACCAAGACCGACCAGGTCGTCGCCAACCTGCCGTCCGGCCCCGACCCCGAGCTTTTCACCCTCGACCGCACCGGGCGATGGCTTTACGTCGCCAACGAGAACGACAACACCGTCACCGTGGTCGACATGAAGACGCGCAAGCCGGTCGCCAACGTGCAGGTGGGCGTGGAGCCGGAGGGCATGGTCATCAGCCCGGACGGCAAGACCCTGATCAACACGTCCGAGACTACCAACATGGCGCACTTCATCGACACCAAGACGCGCAAGGTGGTGGCCAGCGTGCTGGTCGATTCGCGCCCGCGCTTCGCGGCCTATACCAGCGACGGCAAGGAACTGTGGGTGTCCTCGGAAGTCGGCGGCACGGTCAGCATCATCGATCCGGCCAAGCACAAGGTGATCGACAAGGTTCATTTCGCCATCCCGGGCCTGCGCAGCGAGGCGATCCAGCCGGTCGGTATCAACATCGCCAAGGACGACAAGACAGTGTTCGTCGCGCTCGGGCCGGCCAACCGTGTGGCCGTCATCGACGCCAAAACCCACAAGGTGGAGAAATATCTTCTGGTCGGCCAGCGCGTCTGGCACATGGCGTTTACACCGGGCGAGAAATACCTGTTGACCACCAACGGCATTTCCAACGACGTCTCGGTGATCGACGTGGCCGACCTGAAGGTGATCAAATCGATCCAGGTCGGCGAACTGCCCTGGGGCGTGACCATCACCAAGCACTGACCGGACGATGCACGGCATGACCACACCGGCGCTCTCGGTTGAAAAGGTAAGCCACTCATACGGCGCGCGGCGCGCGCTCGACGCGGTGAGCTTCGCCGTGGCGCCGGCAACCTTCGCGGTGCTGCTCGGCCTCAACGGCGCCGGCAAGAGCACACTGTTCGCGCTGATCACCCGGCTATTCGGCATCCAGCGCGGGCGCATCCGCATCTTCGACCACGACGTCGCGCGCGCGCCCGGCGAAGCGCTGCGCAACCTCGGCGTGGTGTTCCAGTCGCGCACGCTCGATCTCGATCTTTCGGTTATGCAGAACCTGCTTTACCACGCCGCGCTGCACGGCATCGGCAAGCGCGAGGCGAAGGCGCGCGCCGAGGACGTGCTCGCACGCATCGCGCTGCGCGACCGCGCCCGCGACAAGGTACGCAACCTGTCGGGCGGGCAGATGCGGCGGGTGGAGATCGCGCGCGCGCTGCTGCACCGTCCGCGCCTGCTCGTCCTCGACGAGCCGACCGTCGGCCTCGACATCAAGTCGCGCGCCGACATCCTCGACCATGTGCGTCAGCTCATCGTCGACGAGGGCATCGGCGTTCTCTGGGCGACGCATCTGATCGACGAGGTTTCCGAGGACGACCAGATCGTCGTCCTGCATCGGGGCCGCGTGCTGGCCGACGGGCGGACCTCGCAGGTGGTCGCCGACTGCGGCGTGCAGAACGTGCGCGAGGCCTTCACGCACCTGACTGGCATGTCGGAGAGCGAAGCCGCATGAGCACCGCCGCCGCCGAAACCAGCGCCGTCGCGCCCGCCGCCAGGCGGCATACCGGCTTTTCGCTGCGGCAATATGCGATCTGCCTGAAGGGCATCATCTGGCGCGAGAACCTGCGCTTCCTGCACCAGCGCGAACGCTTCATCTCGGCGCTGGTTCGGCCGCTGGTCTGGCTGTTCATCTTCGCGGCCGGTTTCCGCCAGGTGCTGGGCATGTCGATCATCCCGCCCTACCAGACCTACATTCTCTACTCGGAGTACATCACGCCCGGCCTGATCGTGATGATCCAGCTTTTCAACGGCATGCAGTCGTCGCTGTCCATGGTCTACGACCGCGAGATGGGCAATATGCGCACCCTGCTGGTGAGCCCGCTGCCGCGCTGGTACTTGTTGTGCTCCAAGCTGATCGCCGGCACCGCGGTGTCACTGCTGCAGGTCTACGTCTTCCTGCTGATCGCGTGGTTCTGGGATATCGAGCCGCCGCCGCTCGGCTATCTTTACGCGCTGCCGGCGCTGGTGCTGTCCGGCCTGATGCTGGGCGCGCTCGGCATGCTGATCTCCTCGGTGATCAAGCAGCTCGAGAACTTCGCCGGCGTGATGAACTTCGTAATCTTCCCGATGTTCTTCGCCTCCTCCGCGCTCTATCCGCTGTGGCGGGTGCGCGAGGGCAGCCCCACGCTATACTATATCTGCCAGTTCAATCCCTTCACCCACGCGGTCGAGCTCGTCCGTTTCGCGCTTTATGGACAGGTCAACTGGACGTCGCTCACCGTGGTCTGCGGATGCACCGTACTGTTCATGGTCGCCGCAATTCTCGCCTATGACCCGTCGCGCGGCTTCCTGGCGCGACGCGGCGAAGCCGGAGCCAACTCATGAAATGCAAGATCATTGTGGCGGTTGCCGCCATTGCCCTGCTCGCACCGGGTGCCGCCGGCGCGATGGACGCGCGCCATCCGGACTGGCCATGCCATCAGATCAAGGTTCCCACGCTGTCGCCGGCCGCGTTCTGGACCGGGCCGGCGATCAACGACGTCGGCAATGCCTGGGAGAAGGACGAGACCGTGCACGAGCTCGCCTTGCAATTGGCGGCGCGGCGTACGCCGCTCGAAAAGGCAAAGAAAGCGGCGACCGCATTCGTCACCGGCACGCCGGAGCAGAAAAAGCAGAAGGCGAAACTCCTGTTCGCCGGCCTGTTCTCCATCCTGAACGGCGAGCGCAGCCAGGTCATGGACGGCATCGAGCGTTTCGCCAAGCGGCAGCAGGGCCTGCGCGACAAGATTCGCCAGGAGCTGACCGACCTGCGCGCGCACCAGAATGCGGCCAAGAAGGACGCCGCCGCGATCGACAAGCTCGGCAACCAGCTTTCCTGGGATACCCGCATTTTCGACGAGCGCCGGCAGACGATCAATTACGTCTGCGACGTGCCCGCCACAATCGAGCACCGGCTGTTCGCGCTGGCGCGGGCGATCCAGCAGAACCTGAATTGATCGGGGGCCTCGTGGCCTGACGCGCCAGGTCACGAGAGTAATCCGCGTTATTCTCGTCGAGAGCCTGCCAGTTCTAGCTGGAAGGCGGCATCACCGCCGGGCCGCTTTCCGCACCCGTCAAGCCGGGAACGAAGGCCGCGTCGTCCGCGCTGAGCGGAACCTGGTGCCGGCTGCTGATGCTGACAGCGGAACCCGTGGTTTCCGGCACCTTCGGCGCAGGGCTGTTCTCGCTGCCTCGCTCGCCATTCGCACGGGCGCCGGAATTCTGGCCGCTCAGCATGGCAATCTTGACACTGTTGGTGCCATAGCTGGTCGTTTGCGCGAGCGCCGTGACTGGCAGCGTCGCGAACGCGAAAGCAACAGCCCCCACAAAGAATTTCAGCATGACAGTCTCCGCTTGTTCATCGTTGCAGCACGCCGGCTGGTACGGCCGCTCGGCCGCAACCGGCGTTTGATCTGCTAACGATGCGTGCGAGAAATTCGTTCCGGCGCTACGCGTCGGAACTTTTTCGCTGTCTCTTCTCGTAATTTTTTTGTCGCGTGACGTGGTTTAAAAAACTTGCGCGCAGTCAGTTCAGCTGGCCGCCGCGCGCGCGCCGCGTCCGCTCAGCGCCATCTCGACGACGTGACGGATGTCGCCCGGCCCCAGGCTCAAGAAGTCGGCCGGCGTGCGCGCGAAGTATGCATCGATCGCGGCGGGCACCGCGCCGACCTCGAGCCCGCGCAAGGCGGCCTCGAGATCGAAGATCACCCGCGGCGGCGTCACGAAGAAATCGCCGGTGATCAGCACCTCGCGGATACGGTCGAGCTGCGGCCCCTCGAGCCTTATGTCGGCGCGCACGGTGCCGCCGCGGCCGGTGAAGGAGGCGCTGACCGAGGTCTCGTCCGACGGCGGCGCGTCCAGCATCTCGACATAGGCGTCGGTGCCGATTTCCTCGCGGAAGTGGCGGTCGGCCAGCTCTTCCTCGTAAGGCGTGATAGCGCCCCATTGCGGATCGATGCCGAGGCCTTCCGCGAAGCCCGCGACCAGGCCGTCATAGATGGTCTTGAGATCGGGCACCTTGCCGCCGAGCACCTCGCGCATGGTGATGATGCGTTGCGCCCCCGACTGAAGGTCCCGCTTCGCCAGCTTCTCGGCCGGGATGTTGAGGCAGGCCGCCATCTTGGCCGGATCGAAGTCGATCAGCAGCGTGCCCTGGTAGAAGATGAGATTGCCTTCGAAGAAGCCGCCGGTGCCGCTGATCTTGCGCCCGTCCACCTCCAGATCGTTGCGCGGGCGGTAGCGCGCCGGCACGCCGAGCTTGTTGAGGCCGAGCGCGGCGGATTCGCAGATGCGCCGGGTCACTTCCGCCAGGTCGAGCGGCCCGAAGGTCGCGCGGTCGAACACCAGTTCCCAGCCGATCTGGCCCTCGTCGAAGTAGAGCCCACCGCCGCCGGTGATGCGCCGTACCAGCTCGATACCGTTTTGCTTGCAGTAGTCGACCTTGATCTCGTGGCCGAGGATCTGATGGATGCCGATAAGGGCGCAAGGGCGGAAGCGCAGGAAGCGGATGGTGTCGGGGATCTTGCCCTCCTGGCGCGCCTCGATCAGCGCCTTATCGAAGGCGATATTGGCGCGCCCGCCGCTCAAGGGCGTTTCGATGACGCGGAACGGTTTGGCTGTTTCGCGAACCATATTGCACCTTCAGGATTTGTCGCGGCCCTGTGTCGTGCTCCTTTCATTCCCGCGCAAGCGGGAATTCAGGACAGCATGTCAGCGTCGGCGTTTGTCTCCCTGGGCCCCCCGCTTTCGCGGGGACGAACGGCTTCGTGATGTCCACTTGCGAATGATTCAGCGCGGCATGCCCTTGTCGAGCTGACGGCGCACCTTGCGGATGTCGTCGCGCTTGAGCTTGAACGGATAGGACGCGATGTTGCCGGGCGGCGAGTCGCCGTAAGGCCGGTCGCAGGCGGACACGTCCTCCGCTTCCTTGCCCGGGCAGCCGGAGGTGCGGAAGGCGGTGCCCTGCTTGATGACTTCGTCGACCTCGTCCTGCGGCAGGCCGAAGTCGGTCAGCGTGCCCTCCTCGTCGAATTTCATCTTTTCCAGCCGGTGATCGCGATAATCGATCAGATAGCGCGCGACCTGGATGCGCCGCCACTGCGGCCGCGGCACCG
>JARRNI010000283.1:0-6085 GCA_037385125.1 Pseudolabrys sp. | reverse complement strand
ACCCTCACCTTCATCCGCCCGGAAAACCGCGCGGTGCTCGCCTATGTGCGCCAGCTCGGCGAGGAGGCCATTCTCTGCGTCGCCAACATCTCGCGCTCGGCGCAAGCCGTCGAGCTCGACATGAGCCAATGGAAGGGCCGCATCCCGCGCGAGATGCTCGGACGCACCAAGTTTCCGCGCATCGGCGAGCTGCCCTATCTGGTGACACTGCCGCCCTATGGCTATTTCTGGTTTTCACTCGAGCAGGAGACAGAAAGCGTGCCCGAAAATATCCTGCCGCGCGAAGTCACGACCCTGGTGCTCGGCCCGGGCTGGGAATCTCTGCGCTCGGGCTGGACGAAGCGCACGCTGGAAATGGACGTCCTGCCGGGCTTCATGCCGGAGCGGCGCTGGTTCGCCGACAAGGCCTATCGGCCGTTCACCATTTCGGTGTCCGCCGCCATTCCGATTGAGCACGACGGGGATCATTTCGTCGCCGCCATCGCCGACGTGACCGGCGGCCACGGCACCAGCCGCTATTTCCTGCCGCTGACCATCCGCTGGACGCGCTACACGGCGGTCGACAAGGGGCCGGCGACCGTGCTCGCCGCGGTGCGGCGGGGCCCGCGCGAGGGCACGCTGCTCGACGCCACCGCCGAGCCGGAATTCATCAGCGCGCTGATGGCGAAAATTCACGCCGGCGAGACCGTCAGCAACGACGGGCAACGAATGGAATTCCGCGCCACCTCGGCTTTCGCGCTGGCGCCGCTGCCGGAGATCAATACGGTCAACGCGGTCGACCGCGAACAGTCGAATTCGAGCGTGATCGTCGACGGCAAATACGTGGTGAAGATCCTGCGCCGCGTCACCTCCGGCATCCATCCGGAGATTGAGGTCGGCCGCTTCCTGGTCGACGTGGCGCATTTCCAGAACGCGCCGGCGCTGCTCGGCTCAATCGAACTGCTGGAAGGCGAGAACCGCACGGCGCTGGCGGTGGTGCATGCCTATGTGGAGAACCAGGGTGACGCCTGGAGCGTCACCAGCGCCTCGCTCGACCGCTTCGTGGAGGAGCAGCGCCTGCTGCCCGACGAGGCGATGTCGGAGACCTCGGAAACCGCCTCGACGCTGCAGCGCATGCGGCAGATCGGCAAGCGCACCGCCGAGATGCACCTGGGCTTCGCCGGCGGCGCCGGCATCCCCGCCTTCGCGCCAGAGCCGATCACCGCCGCCGACACCGCGCGCTGGACCGACGCCCTGCTGGCGCGGGCGCGCAACGTGTTCACGCTGCTCGAGCGCGGCCTGAAGAATCTTTCCGATCCGGCCTCGACGCTGGCCGGACGGCTGCTCGAAAACTGCGATGCCATCACCGCGCATATCGAGCAGGGGCGTGGCGAGACCTTTGACGGCATGAAGATCCGCCATCACGGCGATTTCCACCTCGGCCAGGTGTTGGTGGCCAAGGACGACGCCTATATCCTCGACTTCGAGGGCGAGCCGCGCCGCTCGCTCGACGAGCGGCGCAGCAAGGAGCCGGCGGCACGCGACGTGGCCGGGTTCCTGCGCTCGATGGACTACGCCACCAGTGCGGCGCTGTTCCGCGCGCCCGCCCTCAATCCAGAGGACTACGCGACCCTGGCGAAGCGCATCCGCACCTGGGGCGAGCAGATGACTGCGGCCTATTGGCAAAGCTATCGCGAGACGCTCGGCGACTCGCCTCTGTGGCCGGCAGAGGACGACAGACGCGCGACCTTCTCAACCTGTTCCTGCTGGAGAAGGCGCTCTACGAGATCGAATACGAGCTGAGCAACCGGCCCTCCTGGGCCCATATCCCAATCGAGGCCACCTTGCGCATTCTAGAGCAACGCGGGGTGATCCGCCCCGAGCAGAGCGGGGAGAACAGTTTATGACCGACCTGTCGCCCGCCGCCCGCGAGATTATCGCCGGCCGCCACGCCGATCCCTTCGCCTATCTCGGCCTGCACACCGAGAACAATGAGACGGTGGTGCGCGTGTTCCTGCCCGACGCCAACCGCGTGGTCGCGGTCGGCGAGCACGGCGAGCGCGAGCTCAACCGTATCGACTCGTCCGGGTTGTTCGCCGGCGCGCTGGACGGGCCGCAGCGCTACCGGCTGCGCGCGCAGTTCGGCGAGGACGAAGTGGAGATGGAGGACCCTTACCGGTTCCCGCCGCTGCTCTCCGACTACGATCTCTATCTCCTGGGCGAGGGCAATCTGCTGCGGATGTACGAGAAGCTCGGCGCCCATGTGATGACGCTGGACGGCGTGCCCGGCGTCGGCTTCGCGGTGTGGGCGCCCAATGCGCAAAGGGTGAGCGTGGTCGGCGACTTCAATCATTGGGACGGCCGCCGCCATGCCATGCGCGTGCGCGGCAACGGCTATTGGGAAATCTTCGTGCCCGGCGCGCGCGCCGACGACAAATACAAATACGAGATATTCACCCGCGATGGCCACCTGCTGCCGCTGAAATCCGATCCGCTCGGCTTCGGCAGCGAGATGCGGCCGGCCACCGCTTCGGTCGTGGTCGACAGCGCCCGGCTGCCGCGCCCGGCGTCGGCGCGCGACAACATCAACGCGATCGACCAGCCGATGTCGATCTACGAGGTTCACCTCGGCTCGTGGCGCAAGAAGGGCGAGCACGGCCAGTATTGGCTGACCTATCGCGAGCTGGCCGAGCAACTGCCGGCCTACGCCGCCGACATGGGCTTCACGCACGTGGAATTGCTGCCGCTGGCGGAGCATCCCTTCGACGGCTCGTGGGGGTATCAGCCGACTGGCCTGTTCGCGCCCACCAGCCGCTTCGGGCCGCCCGAGGATTTCGCCCACCTGGTCGACGCCCTGCACAAGGCGGGCCTCGGCGTGCTGCTCGACTGGGTGCCGGGGCATTTCCCGGACGATCCGCACGGGCTCGCCCGGTTCGATGGCACCGCGCTCTACGAGCACGCCAATCCGATGCAGGGGCGCCATCTCGACTGGGGCACGATGATCTATAACTACGGCCGCGTCGAAGTGACGAACTTCCTGCTGTCGAACGCGTTGTTCTGGCTCGACCGCTACGGCGCCGACGGTTTGCGCGTCGATGCGGTGGCCTCGATGCTCTATCTCGACTACAGCCGGCCGGCCGGCGCCTGGATCCCCAACAAATACGGCGGGCGCGAGAACATCGACGCCATCGCCTTCCTGCGCCGGACCAATACCGAAGTCTTCAAGGACTATCCGCACGCCACCACCGCGGCCGAGGAATCGACCGCCTGGCCCATGGTGTCGCGCCCGGTGGACTGGGGCGGGCTCGGCTTCGGCTATAAGTGGAACATGGGCTGGATGCACGACACTCTTGAATACATTTCCAAGGACCCGATCTACCGCCGCTATCACCACGGCAACATCCTGTTCGGCCTGCACTACGCCTTCTCGGAAAACTTCATCCTGCCGCTGTCCCACGACGAGGTCGTGCACGGCAAGCGCTCGATCCTCGGCCGCATGCCGGGCGACCAGTGGCAGCGCTTCGCCAACCTGCGCGCCTATTACGCCTTCATGTACGGCCATCCGGGCAAGAAGCTGATGTTCATGGGCTCGGAATTCGCCCAAGACACAGAATGGAATCACGACATCGGCCTGCCCTGGCATCTCACCGACCAGGAGCAGCATGCCGGCGTGCAGCGGCTGGTGCGCGACTTGAACCGCCTCTACCGCGATACCCCCGCGCTGCACGCGCTCGATTGCGACGCCGCCGGCTTCGAATGGCTGGTTGCCGACGATGCCGCCCATTCCACCTATGCTTGGCTGCGCAAGGGGCGTAACCCAAGCGAGCGCTGCGTCGTCGTGGTAAACTTCACGCCGGGGGTCTTGCGCGACTACCGCGTCCGCGTCCCCTATGCCGGGGGGTGGCGCGAAGTGTTCAATTCCGACGCGGAAATCTATGGCGGCGGCAATATCGGGAACGCTGGCGCGGTTTTCACATTCCCGACCCATGAGAGCCCGGAGCTTCGCCTTGTTGTCCCACCGCTTGCTGCCATCTACCTCGTTCCTGAGGTCTAACGGGCACGTTTCGGCAGGCTCGCCCTATCCGCTGGGGGCGAATTGGGACGGGCGCGGCACAAACTTCGCCCTGTTCTCGGCCCATGCGACCAAGGTCGAACTGTGCCTGTTCGACCGCGACGGCCGGCGCGAAATCGAGCGCGTCATCGTGCCCGAGCGCAGCGAGGACATCTGGCACGTCTACCTGTCGCACGTGACGCCGGGCCAGCTTTACGGCTACCGCGTGCACGGACCCTACGCGCCGGAAGCCGGCCACCGCTTCAATCCGCACAAGCTGCTGATCGACCCGTACAGCAAGCAGCTCGGCGGCCACTTCCACTGGACCGACGCGCATTTCGGCTACCGCACCGGCCATAAGCAGGAGGACCTGTCGTTCGACCGGCGCGACAATGCCCGCGCCATGCTCAAATCGGTGGTGGTCGACCCGGCGCACACTTGGCGGCACGAGCCGCGACCGAAAATTCCCTGGGAAGACACCATTATCTACGAGGCCCACGTCAAGGGGCTGACCCAGCAGCGCGACGACATCCCCGCTTCGGCACGCGGCACCTTCCGGGGCCTGAGCGAGCCCAGCATGATCGAGCACCTGCGCAAGCTCGGCGTCACGGCCATCGAGCTCTTGCCCGTTCACGCCTTCCTCGACGACCGTAATCTGGTCGACCGCGGCCTGCGCAACTACTGGGGCTACAACACGATCAGCTTCTTCGCGCCGGAGGCACGCTACGCGCCCAACAGCGCGGCCGATGCCTTCCGCGCCACGGTGGCGGCGCTGCACGACGCGGGCATCGAGGTGATCCTCGACGTGGTCTACAACCACACAGCCGAGGGCAACCACATGGGCCCGACGCTGTGCTACCGTGGCATCGACAACGCTTCCTATTACTGGCTGCTGCACGACAGGCCGCGCTACTACGAGAACTTCACCGGCACCGGCAACGCGCTCAAGCTCACGCACCCGCGCGTGCTGCAGATGGTCATGGACTCGCTGCGCATGTGGGTGCAGGCGTTCCACGTCGACGGCTTCCGCTTCGACCTCGCCACCACGCTGGGGCGCAAGCCGGCCTTCGACCGCAACGCGCCGTTCTTCGCCGCCATCCGCCAGGACCCGATTCTATGCCACGTCAAGCTGATCGCCGAGCCCTGGGACCTCGGCTTGGGCGGCTATCAGGTCGGCGGCTTCCCGACCGGCTGGTCGGAATGGAACGACTTCTACCGCCATTCCGCGCGCCGCTTCTGGCGCGGCGACGAGGGCCTGATCGGCGATCTCGCCCATTGCATGACGGGATCGTCGGCCCAGTTCCACCACGACCGCCGCAGCCCGCGCGCGAGCATCAACCACGTGACGGTGCATGACGGCTTCACGCTGGCGGACCTGGTCTCCTACGAGCGCAAGCACAACAAGGCGAACGGCGAGGACAACCGCGACGGCTCCGACGACAACCAGAGCATCAATTGCGGCGTCGAAGGCCCAACCGATAGCAAAGCCGTGCTGGCCATGCGGCGGCGCCTGCGGCGCAACCAGCTCGCCTGCCTGTTCCTGGCGCAAGGAGTGCCGCTGCTGCTGGCCGGCGACGAGGTCGGCAACGGCCGGAGCGGTAACAATAACGCCTATTGCCAGGACAACGAAATCGGCTGGGTCGACTGGTCGAAGCGCGGCAGCGAGGACGATCTGACCGATTTCGTCAGCCGGCTGACCCGGCTGCGCCGCGATTTTCCGCAGCTCAGGCCGCGCGACTGGCTGCAGGGCCAGAAGCCGGACGGCTCATATGACGTAAAATGGCTCACGCCGAAGGGCAAGGAGATGGAGGCGAAGGACTGGAACCTGCCGCACGCGCGCTTCCTCTCCTACGTTCTGGCGCCCGCACGCGAAGGCGGCAAACCGTTGTTCATCGTGCTCAACGGCGCCGACGAGCCGGTGGAGATCACTTTCCCGCAATGGCCGGGCGTGCGCTGCTGGGACTGCGTGCTCGACACCTCGGACGGGCACACCGTGAACCTGCCGCCGGGCGCCAATTGGGGCGCGCATGTGCGCTGCGTGCTAGCCTTCGAAGG
>JARRNI010000282.1:0-6091 GCA_037385125.1 Pseudolabrys sp. | reverse complement strand
ATCGGGAAACAGTATCGCTTGCCGCCGATCCTCGCCCTCAATGAACCGTTTCATCCCGATCCCTCGCTGATCGGAATCACTCTATCAAATCAATGCGTTTCCACACAGGCTGGACCCATTGCGGCGCTGGGCCAGGGTGGGAACTCCACTAAGTGCCGGCATGCGAAAGGGTTAAATTTGATGGTGGGATTTGTTGGTTAATTTCGCAACTTAACATTGAGCCCTCCCGATTTGGCACATTGCGGGCTCAATGAAAGGGCTGGGCTGTCGGAGGAAATGACGCCGAGCAGGCTTCGAGCCCCACTCGAATGATTCCGCCTGTAACCTTTTTCCCCTCCCGACCGAACTTCCCCTTGTGCGTCCACATGGGACCCAATCGCACAAGGAAAGGGAGAGCTATGAATCGTCGAACCTTGACCGCTTCCGTTCTGGCCTCGGCCGTGGGCCTAGCCACCGCCGCGGCCGTGACGCCCGCATCGGCTGCGCTGAATGCCAAGATGCAGAAGATGCTCGAAATGAAGCTGAAGCAATATCCCCACGCGAACAAAGCGACCATCGAGCGCAACATGCAGCGAGTGGCCAAGTACCACCTGCAGAAATGCTACGGCATCAACGCCATCGGCAAGAACGACTGCGCGTCTGGCGCCCATTCCTGTGCCGGCCAATCGACTAAGGCGCGCGACGCCAGTGCATTCGTGCTGCTGCCGGCGGGCGACTGCGGCAAGATCGCGGGCGGCTCGCTCAAGCCCGGCAAGGCCTGACCCGATGACGATGGCCGCAGGCTCCTCCAGCTGCGGCGCGTGCGCGGCCCCGATTCCCGCGGTCGCGGGGATCGGGCTGCGCGCCCCTCACCATCGCGCGCTGCTCGAAACCTTGCCTGCTATCGGCTGGCTTGAGGTGCACAGCGAGAATTACCTGGGTGCGCCGAGCCTGGCCGTGCTCGATGAGGTGCGCGCGCATTACCCGGTGTCGCTGCACAGCGTCGGCTTATCGCTCGGCTCGGCCGAGGGCGTCGACCGGCAGCATCTGAATGCGCTCGCGGCGCTCGCCGACCGGATCGAGCCGGGCCTCATCTCCGAACATTTGGCCTGGGGCGCGGTCGATCACGACTTCCTCGCCGATCTGCTGCCGCTGCCGCTGACCGAGGAAAGCCTCGACGTGATCTGCCGCAACGTGACGCAAGCCCAGGAAGCATTTGGACGGCCGATCCTGATGGAAAATCCGTCCACCTATCTGCAGTTTAGCCACTCCACCATTCCCGAAGCAGAATTCCTCACTGCGCTAGTCGAACGCACCGACTGCGGGCTGATCTGCGACATCAACAATGTCTTCGTCAGCGCCTCCAATCACGGCTGGGATCCGCTGCGTTACGTGCGTGCGCTGCCGGCCGAAGCGATCGGCGAATTTCATCTCGCCGGCCACAGCGAGGCCGGAGGCGAAGCGGCGCCCCTGCTCCTCGACACCCACGACCGGCGCGTCGCTCTGCGGGTCTGGTCGCTCTACGAGGACGCGCTTGCGATCGTCGGCCCGCGCCCGACCTTGATCGAATGGGATGCGAACATTCCACCATTGCCGGTACTGCTGGACGAGGCCGCGCTGGCGATGCAGCGGCTGGGCATCACCGCAGTGGAGGCGCGCGATGCCCTCCCTGCTTGAGCTTCAGCGCGGCTTCAGGACCGCCGTGCTGGCGGGGGCCACATTGCCTCCATCCCTCATCAGCGGTGGCAAGGTCGGCGCGGCGGCGCGACTCGCCGTCTATCGCAACAACATCATGGGCAATCTCACCCGCGCCCTGCGGTTGAGCTTCCCGGCGGTCGAGCGTCTGGTGGGCGATAACTTCTTCGCCGCCGCGGCACAGCGCTTCATCGAAGCGGCCCCGCCTCGCGCCGCCGACCTCAACCAGTACGGCGACGGCTTTGCGGAATTCCTCGCGTCCTTCGATGCGGCGGCAAGCGTGTCTTATCTTGCCGACGTCGCGCGGCTGGAATGGGCGGTGAGCCGGGCCTTGCACGCGCCCCCGGCGCCACCGCTGACGCCCGAGGCGCTCGGCGCCGTACCACCGGAACACGACGTCGGCTTGCGTTTTTATCCGCACCCGACCTTGTCGCTACTCTCTCTCGCGTTTCCGGCACGCGCGATCTGGCAAGCGGTGCTGTCCGAGGACGACGACCGCGACGCGCGGCTTGGGACAATCGTCCTCGAAGCCAGCGGCGAGACGATTGTGGTCTTGCGCAGCGACAACGCGCTCGACATCGAGGCGCTCTCTGCCCCCGCCTTCGAACTGGCGCAGACGCTCGCCGAGGGCTGCCCGCTCGGCGAAGCGCTTGAGCACGTGCCGCCGGACGACGCGGCACCCTTGCTGGGGAATTTCCTGGCACGCGGATTCTTCGCCGGCTTTTCCCTGCCCGAGGACGATACGCCGATCATACAAGGCTCTTGACTATGACCACCGTCATTCGACATTCCGTTGCGGAACCGAACCGACTGGCGACCTGGACCGATTGGGTGATCGGCTGGTTCGAGATCATTCCCTATTGGCTGATCGCGATCACCTGCCGCGTCGCGTTAGCGCAGGTGTTCTGGAGCTCGGCACAGACCCATCTCGCCAACTGGCAGACGACGCTCTGCCTGTTCAACACCGACTACAGCCTGCCGTTCCTGCCGCCGGCCGCCGCGGCCTACATGGCGATCACTATCGAGCTCGTGGTACCGCCGCTCCTGCTGCTCGGGATTGCGACGCGCTTCGCGAGCCTCACCATCTTTGGCATGACGTTGGTCATCGAGATATTCGTCTACCCGCAGGCTTGGCCCACCCATATCCAATGGGCGGCGATGATGCTGGTGCTCATGACCTATGGCGCGGGCCCTTTGTCGCTCGACTGGCTGATCCGGCGCTGGGCCGGTTCAGCCCCGGCTGGAAGCGGCCATTAACCTGAAACCGGGAGCGGAGCAGCACGCGCCGTCAATTTAATTTGAACGCGATATCGAGCACCGCGCCGGTTCCTGCTTGCCCCTCAATTCAAACGCAGGGCCTAATGTCCAAAGCTGACAGCGCAGCTTTTCGTAGGCGCTCCCGCCGCGGCGCGGTCGGGCCACGCCGCGGAATTCAGGCGACGCCACACGCGCACTGGCCCCTTTCGATGACGACGAGCCGACCAGAGGATGATCGCCCATACGAAACCCTGATGCAGGCCGCCCAAAACGGCGACTCGCAAGCTTACGTCCATCTGCTAAAGAAAATCAGGCCGCGCCTGCAGCAGATGGTGCGCGGTCGACGCCGCTTTTTGGATGCGGCTGACATCGACGACGTCGTCCAGGATATCCTGGTTTCGCTGCATGCAGTGCGGGCGACCTACGATCCGCGCCGCCCGTTTATGCCGTGGCTGATGGCGATCGCGCGCAATCGGCTGGCCGACACCGGCCGCCGCCACGCGCGCCAGCACGCCCACGAAGTGCAGGTCGACGAACTGCCCATTACCATTTGCGAGGATGAGGCGAATAGAGTGGACAGCTATGGTGATCCCGAAGCGCTGCATCGGGCGATCAAGATCCTGCCGCCCGGTCAGCGCGAAGCCGTCGAGATGCTCAAGCTGCGCGAGATGTCACTAAAGGAAGCGGCTTCCGTCAGCGGCGCCAGCACGGGCGCGCTCAAGGTTTCGGTGCATCGTGCCATGGCGACGTTGCGCAAGGTTCTCGACAAGGGTGCCGGCCGTGGAGACTGACAAGCTCATCCAGTCGCTTGCGGCCGACGCGCGCCCGGTGCGCCCCCTGGCGAGCCCCTGGACGCGCACGGGCCTTTGGCTGGCTATCGCGATTCCTTACCTGGCGCTCGTCGTTATCGTGATATCGCCGCGCTCGGACCTGCTGACGAAGCTCACGGAGGCGCGCTTCCTCATCGAGCAAGTCGCGGCGCTCACGACCGGCATCGCGGCGGCTATCGCCGCCTTCGCCAGCACCGTTCCGGGGTACGATCGCAAGGTTCTGCTGCTGCCCATCCTGCCGCTGGCCGTCTGGCTCGGCAGCCTCGGCGAAGGCTGTCTCAGCACAGTGAGGCAGTTAGGCCTGGCCGGTTTGTCATTACAACCAGACTGGTTCTGCCTGCCGGCCATCATGCTGGTCGGTGCCATGCCGGCAGTGGCGATGGTCGTCATGCTGCGCCGGGGCGCGCCGCTGTTCCCTTACCTCTCCGCCGGCTTCGGTGCTCTCGCCGCGGCGGGCCTCGGTAATTTCGGGCTGCGCCTGTTCCACCCGCAGGACGCCAGCTTGATGGTGCTGGTTTGGCAGGTTGGCAGTGTTTTCATCCTGACCATGCTTGGCTGTTGCGCCGGGCGAACGATCCTCAACTGGCGGATGCTGACCGCCAGCGGGCATAGGTAGCCCCATCGCGGTCGCAGGTGCCTTGGCGACAATCGGCTTCAGCCTGTTTATGTTTGCGCAGGGTCTGATACGCGCGCCGGGAGGGAGGGAATGAATGTTCCTAGCAACACGGGGTTCAGCAGGAATCCCGCAACAGGGAGGAAAAGTTGACGTACCGTTTCATGATTAGGTTCGCGCTTCCGCTCTTTTCTTTCGTGCTCGCGAATGCCGTGTTTGCCGCTGACAATGGCCTGATCACTTTGCAATGCGACCATTCTGTAAAGGAGACCGTCGCGCGCTTCGAAGAAGCCGTGCGGAGCAAGGAGTCGCTCGGCTTCATAGTTTTCACCGAAATTGATCACGCGGCTGCCGCCACGAGATTCTGTCTGACGTTGCGCCCGCGCACCGTGATCGCCTTCGGCAAGGCGAACAATGGGCCATAGACGGCGGCATTGGTCGCCACCAGTACGGCCGACCAGAGCGAAATACGGGCGCCGCCGAGAACGGCAAGGGACGGGTTGGCGACGCCGAGCGCTTGCGCCGGATATCGCTGTTGCGATGACCAGATCAGCACGATGCCGCCGCGGACCAGAATGCCGAGTGCGACGGTGGTGAGGATGGCCGCCCGCACCATCTCGCCGGTCATCTTGCGCATAAGGAAGATGTGGACCGGCGAGCAGGCTGAGCAGGATGGCGGCAGCGAGCGCCAGCATCGGTTGACTGGAGAACAGAGAAGCTGTGGCCAGCACCAGATAGGCGCCCAGCGTCATCAGTTCGCCGTGGGCGAGATTGAGCACGCGGCTGACCCCGTAGATCAGCACATAGCCGCAGGCGATCAGCGAATAAATCGAGGCGAGGACGACGATCTTGACGACGAGTTGCAAGGGGTCCGTCCGAGATGGGGCACGAACGCCGATCTCCCTCTCCTCGCTTGCGGGGAGAGGGTCGGGGTGATAGGCGCTTCTTTCAGTCTCCGATGCAGAGACATGCGAACTGTTTTCTACAAGAACGAGAGGGTCAGGAGTTTTGACACAGCCAAGACCCATTCCCGACTTCGAGCTGATGTCAGCTGCCTATTTGACGAGAGCCAAAAACTCCTGGCGGGTGACCGGATTGTTGCGAAAACAGCCCAGCATGCGGCTGGTCACCATGTCGGTGTTGTGCTTGTGGATGCCACGGGTCGACATGCAGTGATGGTTCGCTTTGAGCACCACGCCGACGCCTTGCGGCTGCAGCACGTCCTGAATGGTATTGGCAATCTGCGCCGTCATTTTTTCCTGAATCTGCAGCCGCTTAGCGTAGGCTTCAACGACGCGCGCCAGTTTGGAAATGCCGACCACCCGTCCCGTCGGCACATAAGCCACCCAAGCGAGGCCTATGATCGGCGCGACGTGATGCTCGCAGTGGCTCTCAAATGGAATACCGCGCAGGACAATCATTTCGTCGTAGCCATCCGTCTCCTCGAAGGTGGTCGAGAGCATTTGCGCGGGATCGAGCGCGTATCCGGAAAAATACTCCTTGAAGGCGCGCGCCAGCCGTGCCGGCGTCTTGGCAAGTCCATCGCGGTCCGGGTCGTCGCCGGCCCAGCGGATGATTGTGCGGAAGGCAGCTTCCGCTTCCTCGCGGGTGGGATCGTCCGCACGCGGGCAAAGGTCGGGGCGGATACGCGTAACCATGTTCATCGTGGGTGTCTCTCGGTGTCTACGGCTGATGCTTGTCGGGGAGGTGCCGGCCC
>JARRNI010000281.1:0-6111 GCA_037385125.1 Pseudolabrys sp. | reverse complement strand
TTGCGCGCGCCAGTGATGGCCCCCCCGGAAACATGGTCATGTGGCGCGGCTTGGCGCGACTCTCCGACATCGAATTTGGCGCTCTATCAGGAGCAAAACTTGTGGGTAATTGAAAGCTTGGACGAACGGATACACGATCATTCCGCACAGTGCACCAGGGCCATGCCGGTGTGCGCGGAATTCGAAAGAGGTGACGACGCCAAAATTGCCACCGCCGCCCCGTAGTGCCCAGAACAGATCCGCGTTTTCACCTTCGCTCGCATGAACGAAGTTTGAATCAGCCGTGACGACGTCGGCTGACAAAAGGTTGTCGGCCGCGAAACCGAACTTGCGCGATGTCCAGCCGAATCCGCTGCCGAGGGTGAAGCCTGCGACACCTGTCGTCGATACTATGCCACTGGGCACAACCAAGCCGACTGCTTGAGTTTCGCGATCGACATCGCCCCAAGTGGCGCCGCCTTCGACCCGGACGACGCAACGACCGGCGTCAACGCTGACGGCGCGGCACGTGCTCATGTCGATCATCAGGCCGCCTTCGTTGAGGGCGGCGCCCGCGATATTGTGGCCGCCCCCTCGCACCGATACGGGCATTCCCGTCTCGCGCGCGAAACGGATCGCAGCCATTACGTCGGATGTCCCGCGCGGGCGCACGATGATGGCAGGACGCTTGTCGATCATCGCGTTCCAGATGCGCCGCGCTTCATCGTAGCTGGGGTCGCGCGGGCTGAGGATGTCACCCTGCACCGATGCGCGCAGCGCAGCGAGCGCGTGCTTGTTGTCGACTTCATGCATCGTTTGCCACCGAAGCCGCCACGTTATGCCGCGGCATCTGCATCATGCTGGCCCAGAGCGGGGTACCCAACAAGTCTGTTTTTCGAACTGGCCAGGGGATCGCGAAAGTGGTTCAATCGCCGGCATGCAGAGCGGCTACAATCAGTTTTGTCCGATCGCCAAGGCATCCGAAGTCCTGACCACGCGCTGGACGCCGCTCATCCTGCGCGAGCTGATGGACGACAGTCATTCCTTCAACGATATCCATCGCGGCGTCCCGCTAATCTCGCGGGCGGTACTGGTCGCGCGCCTGCGCGAATTAGAGCACCACGGGATTATTGAGCGGCGCCGACGTAAAGGTGGCAGCGGCCACGAATATTGGCTGACCCCGGACGGCAACGCCTTCCGTGCGGCCTTGACCGAGCTTGGGCATTGGGGCCTCGTTCATGGACGCTCGCGCGTCAAGCCGAACGACCTCGATCCGACGGTTCTGCTATGGGGCTTTCGCAAGCGCGCGATCTTGGATGCCTTGCCAGACCGGCGCGTGGTCGTGCGTTTCGAATTCTCCGGCGTACCGAAAAACCGAACGAAATTCCGCATTCTCTGGCTGGTGTTGGAGCGCTCGGGCGTCGACGTATGTGCCAAGGATCCGGGTTTTGCGACCGATCTTGTCCTCCGCGGCAATATTGCTGATTTCGTCAGGGTCTATCTTGGCCATGCGCGCTGGCGCGACGTGGCGGGCAAAGCGCTCACGGTCGAGGGCGACCGCAAGCTGGCGACGGAGGTCCCTGGCTGGATTCGCCTCGACCAAGTGGTCGGACGGGATTTCCCGGTGGTGCCGCACGCGGCGTAGTTTGACGGATCTTTTACGTCCTGCAGATATTTTCATGTCAGCTCGTGGCCCGTTGCTGTCATTCGCCGCGCTGCAACGCGATGTCCGCAATGTGGGGATGAGCGGACCTAATGCGGACATCGCTGAAACGACGCGAATTGACCCGAAGCGACCATTCGCGCTTTCGCTTTACGGTCTCAAAACGCGCTGCTTCGAAATTCTATGCACCGGCATCCGGCCTTCGATAGGTACCGAGCAACCTATCCCAGAAGAAGTGAATCACAGCAAAATTGCAGTTTGCGTGCCGGTGATGAACGAAATGCAGTTCCTGCTTCCGTCTGAACCACTCAAATCGCTGAAGCCGTGATCCCTCTACATGATATTCTTTGTCGAAAAAGACATGCGCATAGAACGACGCCGCACTTGCAATCACCATCACCACAAAAAGATTTAGCGGCAATATGAAGTAGGCGCATCCACCTGCGACAAGCACGGGAATAAAGAAGAACGGCGTGTTGTTACCTTCGTCACCAAGATACGTTCGTGAGACAAGATGGCCTCTGGAGTAATAGGTGTGATGAAAGTTGATGTGGTTATGAAAGAACCTTCCGCCCATTCGGTGGTGACCCAACTTGTAATGCATCAACGTCTGCCCAAATGACATAACCAGATGCGTAATTACGGCGGTGAGGAGAAAAAGCGGAAAAAGCGGAAGCAGAGACGATATCTGAAGCATAAGCAATCTTCGGCCTGCGTCTGGCCCCCAACCCACTATAACTCGCATGGGCCGGTATTGACAGGTTGGAAGATGAGGGCGGCAGGCCCCTATTGGCCCATTTCGTCAATTCGCGGTGACGCAGAAATTGGTTGCTTTTGGAGGATTCCGTTGAAAAAGTCGAAAGTTGAGCCGCGTCGAAAAACTGTCGACATGACATCGAAATCTGAGAGTGACTGAAACTACTACTGCAAATCGATTTAGAGCCCGCTACGTTCGTTGACATGATGAAGATGAGGTCCTTCGCGTTCGCATTAAAAAAACGCACCTACGGGCCTAAAAAAGTTTTACCGCGCCCACCCTAGGACTTTTTCAACAAAATAGGAGCGAAGCGGACATTTGCCAGTACACAAACCCGGCGGCCTCAGTCGAGAGTGACCCACAACGGATAAAATAAACAAAACATAAAATATAGACGAACGCGATTGACCCATCTGCGACATCGGCGTTCTGATCGGTGCAGATTCCTGGAGCGGATGCATGAGGCGGCGGGAATTTCTCGGTGGAACCTGGCCTCGCGACTCTGTGACGGTGCGGCAAGCGAGGAGATTCTGATGGACACGTCGGTTCGCGACGAAATCGTGCCGGCGGCTGATGCGACGTGCTTAGGCGCGCGTGCGCTCAAGGGCTTCCCAGACGCCGTGCCGATGTTCCGTCCAGTCGGACTGCAGCGCGAACCGGAAGAGTTGATCGCGAGCGAGGCATCATGACTGGGCGGATCCGCTTCGACCGTCGAAGGTTCCTCGCGGCGGCGGTCGTTGCCGCCGTTCCATCGACCGGTCTCCTCGCCCAGGTGCCGGGTAAGGTCTACCGCATTGCCGTCGTCGTCCGTCCAGGGCAGCGCGGTAACGTGAGCCCGCCCGGCGAATTGCGCTATTGGCGCGCTTGGCGTGAGGAAATGGGCCGCCTCGGCTATGTCGAAGGCCAGAACCTCAAGATCGATATCCGCACGGCAGAGCCCGCGAAGGTTGGCCAGCTCGCCGCCGAGCTGGCCCGGGATCCGCCCGATGTGATCTTTGCGCCGGCACAGAGCATCGTCGCCCTGTTCAAGGCGGCGGCAGTGCGAGTGCCTATCGTGACCATCGTGGTCGATCCGGTCGGTTCCGGGCTGGCGTCGAGCCTTGCGCGGCCGGGTGGCAACATCACCGGCTTCAGCCTCGACGCCGGCTTGGAAACCATAACGAAGCGGATAGCGTTGCTGAAGGAGGTCTCCCCTGGAATGTCGAGGGTGGCCGTGCTCATTCTTCGCCCATATTGGGAGGGCCGGTGGAACGCCGTGTGGCGGGAGGCTGCCAGCGCGGTGGGTGTCACAGCCATAGGTGCGCCGTTCGAGTCCCGGGCGGACGAGGCGGAGATCAGACGGGCCTTCGCGGGGATTAGTGGAGCGCACGCCGACGGGCTCTTCGTGACACCCGCGCCCGAGAACTTTACGCACCGAAAGCTGATCGCGGAACTTGCGCTATCCGCTCGGCTTCCGAGCCTCAGTTTGTACCGGGAAAACGTCGAGGCGGGCGGCCTCATGAGTTACGGGCCCGACATTGTGGACATCTTCCGGCGCGCTACCGGATATATCGATTAGATCCTGAGAGGTTCCAAACCGGCCGAGATGCCGTTCCAGCAGCCAACCAAGTTTGAGCTGACTGTCAACTTAAAGACTGCAAGGGCCCTCGGACTTAAAATCCCAGAGACGGTTTTGGTGCGCGCCGACAATGTGATCGACTAGATGGATCATCTGGCCGTTCGTGACACGCTGCATTGACGCGCGAGAGACCGCCGCGAAGCCGCCTTTCTTTTTTGTTGCGGTGCATGAGTCCGCTGTTGGCCCAAAGCGGGCATGGGCGAGCGCACTGCAAACGTCCGCTTTCGGAAAATGCGGACATGCCGAACCCAGCAGGTGACAAAAAATAAAAAGCTGAAATGGTGAGACTGCTATATTCAATTGCCCCTGCGTAGCCGCCAGTAAAAAGGTCAAACGGTAAATGGCTTGACCCTCGTTGTTCGTCCGCCGCACCGCCAAGGTGAAAAGGTTGCACGACTTCGCGCGCCTATTGGTTGGCACCTTGCCATTCATGCTGGCGTGAAGGTGCAAAGGTAAAAGCCGTAACAAGTACGCGCGGCCCATTGGCGAAGGTGACACGGTCTGAGCGATAAGCGCGCGCTTACCTCGATGAAGTAGCAAGCGGTGGACTTTGTCCGTTGGGGGGCCGTTTTACCCCATCACCGGGCAGAGACCGAAGCTGGCGGCGCTCGCGCAATGCCTGTCCCTGTCGTAAATTTTATCCGGTTTGCATGCGACGCAGAATCGGGTGATCCTCTGCGGCAGCACAATGATCTGCTGCCGCAGCGTATTGAAGGACAGCCTATGCTTGGTGGGTTGCACAATCAGTACGTCCGGATCTAATTTGCGGTAGGGACAAGGGGTGAATCGAACGTGAAAGGAGGACCATAGCCATTCTGAGGTTGGCTGAGGGTGCCACCCTCCTACCTCCCAGCCAAGCAGCAGCTTGGCCCCGTGAGTCTTACTGGGATCACCGACGAGCATGCTCGGAGATCATAACGCAAACGAAGTTTTAACCAAATTTCTTCAGATAATTTTCCTTGTTAAACCCTTGCTAATGAGCTAGCCGACAAGGAAACCTCATGATTGATACGGAATGGCTTCGAGGCCGTGTGCGAAAATTCATTAGCAAAAGCAACGAGGCTGATTTTTCCACCAATACTGTATTATCGGATCTGGCAAAGAACGGTGAGCAAATTCTCGCGCTTCGGATAAATGAGATTCTTCGCGGAAAGAACAGACACTTCGCTGCATCTCGCGCGGAGAAGCTTGTTGAGCAGGCGATAAAAAACACGCGTGAAAAGGTCCGGTCAGTCGAATTGGCAAAATGCGCGGCCGAGGCGGAAATAACGCGATACCGCGACCAGCAGCATCAGACCGACATCCAAATACGGAAGATCGAAGAAAAAATTGAACGCCAGTTGGCTGCCGCCGAATGGAGAGCAGCCGCATGTGAAGAACGAGCCAACAAAGCCGAGGAAACGCTCAGGCGCCTTGAGGACGAGTTACATACTCGAACGATAAGGACAAAATCCCGTGTGGAGCGGAGTGCGGCATGAATTTCGCTAATTTGGTCGCGGCCGCTTTGCGCGGCGCATTTGGACTAAAAGGGCGTGGAATAGCGGCGTTTGCCATGTACTTGTTAACCAGAGGCATTTGGAACTTGTTAATCTGAGGCGTCGGAAGGACTCGTCGGCATTTCATTTGCAAAGTCATTTTGAAGGCGATTGCGTTCCGAAGCACAATTTCGTGACAGCGAGCTAACACTAGGAGAAGGCGATGTCCGATGAGGAGTTAAAAGCTGAGCTTGAGCGTCTCCGCCAAGAAAACGCAGCCCTCAAAAGCGGGGCGACCTCCGGCCTTCGCATGAAGGTAAGCGAAAAGGGGGCGCTCTCGATCTATGGCATGGGCCGCTTCCCCGTGACGCTATATAAAGAACAGTGGTTGAAGTTGCTGGACAAGTCAGACGATATCCGAGAGTTCATTGCTGCTAACGAAGCGAAATTGAAGACTAAGCAATAGAATTAGAGAGTAACCGGAAAAGAGAAAGGCCGGGTGACTAGCACTACTTTGGCAGATTTTGAGCGGCATAGGATTCCGAAATCAGTTTTTCTGTGACTCATGGGTGGTCGGTTTTTGGAGGGGCCGACCATGGGAAACAGAACATCGGATTGG
>JARRNI010000280.1:0-6124 GCA_037385125.1 Pseudolabrys sp. | reverse complement strand
ACCGTACTAAATCGGCAAAGTCCGGAGGTTTGGAGAGAACGGTGCCAAGAGAGAGAATTTCGGACTCCGGACGGGTCTCGGCAGTGCGGAGGTTCGCTCGCGAAGGCCCGCCAATATTGGCGATTTCAGTGTGGCCGCGATGCGCCGGAGAAAATCTGCCAGTGGAAACTGGCGGAGGGAGAGGCACTGGAAACCAACATTCTCTGAAATTCTTCGGTTCTTTCAATTGACTAGGAGACCGTACCGGCGCTCATGATGGGTTCCTTAGACCTAGTCAGACGGAACGCGGGCGGGGAACGTGATTGCTCTATCTTCTTGCCGACTAAATAAACAGAATCGACCCAGAGGCGACGCCGAGTCCAGCTCTAATTGAAGCTCAGACTATCAAGGCATTGGTGCGCAATCCGCCATTTGTTGCAATTATTCTGTCCTTTCGATCCCTGCGGCGCCACTAAAAGAGCGTCACATAGTTGAGATAGGCGGTCATGCGAATCATGACGCGCCGGATGATGTGTGTAACGGTGGCGCTATTGGTGTAGATCGCGGCCTCGCCGGTGGCGCCTGCGGGCAGTCGATCGGCGATTGCCGAATCATCCAATTTGACTCGCACGCTAAATGGCGCCGGCTGAATATTGACCGCCTGCACGGCCGTGCCGCTCGCCTGTCCCTGCCCCAGCGCGGTTGCCGGCAACAAGACGACGACGTGGCCATTGTACACTCTCCCTGGTAAAAACTTGAAGGCGATCTCGACCGGCTGACCGGGAACGATATGCCGCGCATAGATTTGATTGATCTGCACGCCGACAATCGTGTCTGCCGTTTCGATGAAGGCCATGACGGCGGCGACCGGAGAAGCCGCCACGCGCGCGCCCTTGCGCAGGCCGACGTTAGTCACGAAGCCATCCGCGGGCGCGCGCACCACCGTTTTATCAAGATTCCACTTCGCCGCCTTGAGTTGCGCGCGAAGTGCATCGACTTCGGCCTCCTGCTGCTGGAGCGTCGCCAGCGTTCCGGATTGTCGCTGCTCCAATTGACGTGCCCGCTCCAAATTAATCTGAGCGAGCTTGAGTTGCGCTTCGATCTGGCGAACTTGCGCTTCATACGGAGTCGGATCGATCTTGAACAAAACGTCGCCTGCCTTGAGCGACGTATTCGGCTGAACCGGCACATCGATGACTTCGCCGGCAACAATCGGGACGAATGCCACGGAATGCCTCAAAACGACAATGGGTCCCGACGGTGCGCCCCAGTTCATTGGAATGAACAGGATCACGAATAGCAGGACCATCCAGATAAGGGGCGAAATCTTCCAGAACGCGTTCCATGGAACGATCTTGAGCCGGACCAGTATAAACAGCAGCCCGATGTAAAGGAGGGTCAGAAAGGCGATCATTTCAGCCTCCCTGGCCTTTTACCATTGACGACGTCTCACTGGGCTGGCCTGGGCTGCGAGCATAGGCCCAGATCATCACGAGCGGCCAGAGCACGCCGCCAAACAGCAAGCCGAGCCAGCCGCCAACGGCAATAGCGTCAGCCTGAGGATGCCCGCGCGAGCGCGCGATGCGCCCGGGCAAGGCTCCGAGAACGCCAATAACAGCGATGACCGTCAACAGAAGTACTGCCAGAACGAAGAGTGCGAAGATGTCGAGCATGCGCACTACTTCCCATCGTTGACGCAATTAGCCGCGCCGTTCCGAAAGTACTCAGAGTCCCTCACCGCTGCGGGGAGAATGCCGCCGGTGGGACGACAACTGCTTTTTCGGGTACATACCGATCGAAGATGTCTATCAGTCGTGAGGCTTCGGCAGCGTCGCCGGTGACCTTGAGCGCTCCGCTTTTGATCAGACCTTCCGGTGTTTCCTGGCTGACATAGAGCTTGGCCCATGTCTCTCCTGACATCGCCAGGACAACGTCGGGCTTGCGGTAGTGCGCGTCGGGTGAAGCGATGAACTCGGCGACGGCGCGGCGAATATGCAGGCCAGCGCTTGAACCATTTTCGAAGTCGAAGCGGAGCACCTTGTTGGTTTCGCCACTCTTTTCGGGGTTAACGCGCACCCGGAAGTAATCGACGTAGGTCACCGGCGATGCAGCGATCACTTCCGGTGCCGGCGGAATAAGGCGCGGAATTTTGACCTTGCCTTCAAGCGCCAAAGCCTGTGACATCAGGTGTGCCCGATCGTTTGCGCCGGTGGACACATAGGCCATCTGGCGCAGTGCTTCTGCCTTGATCCTGCGCGCTTCCTCGTCCTGCGGATCGAGCCGGTAAAGGTAATTCACCAACTGCACCGCCCAGGCAAATTCCTTCTTCTTCAGCGAATCGGTCGCCGCCGCCAGGACCTTGTCACGGCCGCCCATGAGCGGGACGATACGGCGCGCTTCGTCGTCGGGTGAAACCGGCTTGAGGTCGGCCGCGTCGTTATCGTACCAGCCCACGCACTTGTAATGGATCGCGGGCGGATAGGTCGAGATTTCTCCGTAGTTCTGCAAGTTGTTGGGAATCTCATCCAGATATTTTGGAAAGCGTACCAGATGCCTGAGCTCGTCGGGGCCTTTGCCGCCGAGAATGCCGCGCAAGGTCTGGTCGAGCACAAAGCTCGCCCCATCCATATAGCCTTCGAGGACCTTGCTGATCTGGTCCCTGCCCACGATCGGTCGGCATGCTGCGGAGATCAACACCTCAGGCTGCAGATCGCGATTAAGCTTGAGACCGGCGATCCATTCGCGCGGATCGCGGAAGACGTCGCCGCGCAACGAATAAAGTTGCGGCGGGCTCGACCACAACATGGTGGTGAAGAGGATCTTCCGTTCGGGAAGCCAGACCGTCGTGTGGACCTTGTCGTCGGACCCGTACTTGGTGAAGAACTGCATCTTCACGCCGAGCCCCGTCATTTCCTGTTTGTCTTCCACCGGCGTGTTGACGGGAATAAACGCAAACTCGGGTGTGGGGGTGAAGTTCGTCGGTACCACATATGCGTCGGGACCACTGTTCGGCATGTAGGCATTGAACTGTATTAACATGCGTGCGGTCAGATATGGTCCGATCTCCGGGTAATAAGCCGGAGCACCACCGGCGTTTTTCGCGACCACGTCGTTCAGGTTGGGATGGCCGATGACCATCACGTCCTTGTTACCTTCCGCCAGGACGCCGGCACCGAAGCAGGTGTGCGAATGGCCATAGATAATCGCCTTCACCGGCTTCTTGCTGACCGTGCGCAGCGCCTCGAATATGAGCTCGCCGTCGTGCTTTGTGTCGCCGGTGTCGAAGGCGATCAGCCCTTCATCGGTGTCGATGATAGCCGTCGGAGCAAGACCGTAACCGCCGAACACCCAAACCCCCTCGGCTGGCTGTTCGATCGTCGGCTTAGTCCAGAAGACCTTGCCGATCCTGTCGAGGAGTCTCTTGTTCGTAATCGCTCCGTTAGGAGCCGTAGCGAGTTCGACCGGAGCGCCCATATAGGCATCGATCTGCGCTGTCGAGTTAGCAACGTCGGGAGAAGCTGTCTGGGCAACCGCCGGCTGAGCGACCAATGATCCTGTTATAACGGGCATGGAAGCGATTGCAGCGCCCGAAATGAGTACGTCTCGCCGGTTCGGTCTCGAATTCATATCCGGTGCTCCTGGTACTTCATCGTGCAGGGCCTGGGTCAAGTCGTCACCGTGGCAATCACTTGCGCTTGATGAGCTTGATTGGTGACCACTTTTTTTCTGCAAGCCGTGCGGATCGTCGCTTTGACCTAGATCAAAAATGCGTAAGAAACGCCAAGGCCAGCATTTCAAAAGTTCGAACGACTGCGGCGCTCGGCGTGCCATTGCCCCCTTTGACGTACGTCAATTCTCTGTTCGCACCGCTGCAATCCAATTGGGGCTGCCCTCGTCGCGATTGCGAGCGGGTGCATACGATGCTGCGTGTAGTGAGCTAAGCGGGGTCTCACGTCTTTGACGTGGAGCGCATCATGATCCTAACGGTGCCCAGTCAGACCATGAGTATCCTGCTTGACCAGAAGAGAATAGATGCGTCAGCCGACGCTCGCACCATGACCTCCTTGTTGGCTACTTCTCTTGTTTTCGAGCACAACCTGCCTGAACGGCGGCAGCCCTGGTCCACCGAAACGGTACGTTCTCGACCCACATGCGGTGCATGATCACGGCCAGCCGCCGAGCCACGGCAACTTGAGCGCGCATCTTGCCCCGCCGGCGGGCGATCTCGACGCCCCATCGCTTCAGCCAACTCCAGCGCCGCACGCGTGTCAGCAGGACATTGGCTGCCTCGCAGAGTAAGGACCGCACCATCCGGTCGCCACACCGAGTGATTCCTCCACTGCGATCCGTTTCACCGGAGGCGTACCTCTGCAAACTGCCTGTCAATAGCAGCGCGTGATTATCCTACCATAGGCGTCGGCCACCTGAACACAGCGTCTTCCCGCAGCGGCCGCCGCTCCTGCCGCCGCCCCATACCTGACGGTTCTCCGCGTTGTTCGTCTCGCCACACCAGCATAACTGAGCGGTGTAAGTGGCCGACCGATGCGCGCGGACGCCTTGGTAACGAAGGTGCCAGACTGGATCGAAGGTACTCCGCCAAGAGACAAGGCGCCGACACCCACGAGACTGGCGAGAACAATCCGAATGAAAGTCACCTTTGGGGGCCTCATTGTTTTTCTCCTTGCATTGCACGTGCCGGCACACCAGGCGGCACTTCGTCGATGTCAGAAAGCTCCTTGAACTCGACTTTCTTTGCGCCGGACGGCGGTTTAAAGGCAAACGCGTTAGCAGCGATGGACACGCCTGTTTTCCAATCCTTAATCAGAAGTGTGTATTGCGGCGCGCTCGCGACCGTCTTGCTCGTGATCACATACTTGCGCGGGATCGGCTTAGAACCGGCTTGGATCCATATTTGCCAGTCGGTATCATGATCCCGGAATGCGAGGTGCTCGCACTCAATACCGCCAATGACCGCGCGCCCAATGTGCTTGGCATCAAGAACGCCAGCTATCAGCTGCTTGTAAGGATGCGACGCCAAAAGATCAGCGCCGGGCGCCTCAACAAAGTACTCACTTCTCAGTTTAGCTGTTAGTTGGTCGACAGAGCTTGACGAAGTTGATTGCGCAAACGTGTTGTTGGCCTTGTTAAACACGGTAAATGTCTTTCCATCAAAATTGAATTCGACGTCAGCGTAGCCACCTATACGCGTTGCCCTAAGCTTGTCGGGGCGATCCAGCAGCAATTTTCCTGAGGCATTGAACTGAATTTTCTGCAACTCGGGCGTGATGACCTCGATGCTGGAATCGTATGAAAGCGAGATGGTCTTTTGACTAGTGATGTAGTCAGACATCGCTTTCAGGATTTTGCCGGCGTCGTTGCTTTGAGCGCGAGAGGCGGGCCCGATGGCCACCATCACCGTAAAAGCGAAAGTCAGCGCTGCCATCAGCTTTAAAAGTGACTTCGGAGTGGTCCGCATAGCCCCGTGCCTCCTTCTGCTCGTTCGCCTTGACGCAAGGCTAGATCTGCTTGGAATTTCGATCAAAAGGTGACGGCCCGGTACCATCGAACCGACCGATTAAGAAAATATCAGAATTCCTCGCAATACCTTGATCTTCATCAAAGCCAGTCGTTAAGCCGGCTTGACGCCAGGAGTGTTGTTTTCAGCGATGTCCACACGACGTCCGCCTTGTCCCCTGAGAGCGGAAGTCGCGGTCGCAGCTCAAAACTGACGTTATGGACATGTGAGAAACGCAAGCCTCATATTGAAAAATGTGCTGATTCTGTATTATTGCGCGAACCTGCACGGATGAGGTTTTCGGGCAGGGCCACGTGGCAAGATCATGTCTTTTGACATATGTCATGGCGGCCATGTTCACGCTGGTGCCGGCGATAGCGTCAGGACAAGGCCAGGCGACCGGCACCGCCGCGCAGACCGTCAACATTCGCAGCTTGCCGTATGCGGTGCGCGTAGCGGTCGATGATCCGACGATTGCGGCACAACTGCCCGTGGGCACGACAGGCGAGCCGCGATTTATACCGACAGCGTAAGGCCGACGCACCTCATTCGACGTGTGATGATCCGCATGAGCGCTTGGCTCAACTATGTAAATCCGATCTAGCAGCCGGCTGCAGGAGATAAAAAGCG
>JARRNI010000279.1:0-6149 GCA_037385125.1 Pseudolabrys sp. | reverse complement strand
AACGTCGCCCGCGCGGCGCCGTTTTTCGTCGGCTTGCGTCGACGCGCCCTCAGGCGCTATTGGGCTGCAGCATGGGCGGTTAGCTCAGTTGGTAGAGCGCCTGCTTTACACGCAGGATGTCGGCGGTTCGAGTCCGTCACCGCCCACCATTTAAAAAATAAGATATTGGAATAACTATTCTTTCTGCTCTCGCGCCCTCACCTTTTGGTCAGGTGAGGGAATAGATGTTCCAAGATCGTTCACGACAAGCTTGCCGATCGCTTCGCGGGCGAGCCGCGCCCTGTCAGCCGCTTGGGTGTAGAGCGACGCCATTTTGCTGCCGGTCCAGCCGAAAATGGCGTTCATTTGGGCGACAGTTGCGCCGTTGTTCGCTGCGCGTGTCGCGCCGATCTTATTGCAGCCCGTGAGCGGATTTGTTCACCCCTGCGGCTCGCGAAGCCTCGGAGAAGAGATTGCCAAACGATTCTTTTGTCAGCGGCTTGCCGCTCGCGCCGCAGATAAACGCAAGATCTCCAGTCGGACCAGCGCGTAGTGCCTCGACCAACGGCGGGAGGAGGGGGGTCTGCACTTCGGTGCCGGTCTTCTCGGTACGCAGGATTGCCACCCCATTGCGCACATGCTGACGGCCAACGCGCACGGCATCCCCTCGGCGGAGGCCGGTGTAGAGCAGCACCGCAACCCACACCCGTTGCCTTGTGCCGAGAGGCCACCGCGCCTCATATGCCGCTACGTCCTCCTCACTCCAGACCGGAAAGCCTTGGCCAGATTTCAGGGCGGGGTAGCGCACCTTAGCAGCGGGATTAGTTTTGACATACCCAGCTTCTTCAGCCCAGGAGAACAGGCCACACGTGAACCGCGCCGGGTTCTTCGGAGGCCATTTGGTTTGAGTCACGCCGCCATCGCTGGCTGCTCCATTTTGGCATAGTAGCGTGCCTCGGCTTCCGCCGGCGGGACGTTGCCGATGGGCTCCATCAGGCGGCGATGGTTGAACCAGTCGACCCATTCCAGGGTGGCGAACTCGACGGCTTCGAATGATCGCCTGTCCGTCGTCAGATCATTTGCGAGGGACTGCGGCGTGAACTACGGGATGGACCGGCTCATCTGCTTTTAGTTTAGGCGGCTTTCTTTTGATGCTGCAAGCGACGTTTTTGGATTGTGTTGCGTTTGATCCTTTCTCTTTCCAGCAGGATTGCTTGGCCGCGGCCGAAGTACACGTCCGCCGGCGTTAGATTGTCCAGACTCTCGTGATATCGCTGGTGGTTGTAGTGGCCGACGAACCGGCCGATGCTGGCTTCGAGATCTCCGGGTAGGTAGTAGTTTTCCAGCAGGATGCGGTTCTTGAGCGTCTGATGCCAGCGTTCGATCTTGCCTTGGGTCTGCGGATGGTAGGGCGCGCCGCGAACGTGTCCCATGCTCTGGGCTTCGAGCCATTCCGCCAGGTCAGCCGAGACGTAGCTGGAACCGTTGTCGCTGAGCAGACGCGGTTTATGGACAACCCGCGCCTGGTTGCAGCCCGAGGCCGCCAGCGCAAGATCCAGCGTGCCGGTCATGTCCTGCGCCTTCATCGTCGTGCATAGCTTCCAGGCGATGATGTAGCGCGAGAAGTCGTCCAGCACCGTGCTGAGATAGAACCAACCCCAGCCGGTCACCTTGAGATAGGTGAAGTCCGTCTGCCAGAGCTGGTTTGGCGCCGTCGTCTTGTCCTTGAACTCGTCGGCCGCTTTCATGACGATGTAGGCTGGGCTGGTGATCAAATCATGGGCCTTCAGCAGCCGATAGACCGAAGCCTCTGACACAAAATAGCCCGCCGTATCGGTAAAGCGCGTGGCCAGTTCCCGTGGGGATAGCTCCGGCTCATCCAGGGCCAGTTGGACGATCCGCTCGCGTATCCCGTCAGGAATGCGGTTCCACACGCGCTTCGGCCTTGGCACCTTGTCTTCCAGTGCTTCTGGTCCGCCGGCCTGGAGGCGATCGTACCATCGGTAGAACCTTGATGGCTGGATCCCCAGCTTATCCAACGTCCGTCGCACTGGCAGATGGGATTGCTCGACCAGTCGGATGATCTCCAGCTTCTCGGAGGCGGGATATCTCATTCCTCGTCTCCCCCATCCGCGAACATGCTTTTTTTGAGCAGACGCAATTCGAGCGCCTGCTCGGCCACGACCGCTTTGAGCTCCTGCGCCTCACGCCGCAGGTCCTTGACCTCGCCACTGGTCGCAGCTCGTGCCGTGTCGCCCGCCAGACGCCGTTTGCCGGCTTCCAGAAACTCCTTAGACCAAGCGTAATAGAGGCTCTCGGCGATGCCTTCGCGACGGCACAGCTCGGCGATGCTGGACTCGCCGCGTAGGCCGTCCAGAACGATCCGGATCTTCTCTTCGGCCGAATGGCGCTTGCGTGTTGCCCGGCGGATGTTCTTCACGATCCGCTCGGACGACAATTCAGAGTTCACGGATTTCTGTCTCATCTCCACGCCTTGATGTTACGATGAGCTAGAAATCCTCCCTTCCTCAAGCCGCTAAATCCGTCTCACAGGTGCTGATGCCGGACAATGGTCGCCATGGCCGACGTCGATGGATAACTTCAGCCTTGTATAGGCCATTGATCGTCTCCGCGAGAGCGTTGTCGTAGGAATCGCCGACGCTGCCGACAGACGACTCAATCCCGGCCTCTGACAGGCGTTCGGTGTACTTAATCGATACGTATTGACAGCCCCTGTCGCTATGATGAATCAGGCCGCCGCGATGCACCGGTCGCCGCTCATGCAGGGCCTGTTCCAGCGCATCGAGCACAAAGCCGGCATGGGCCGACCGACTGGCTCGCCAGCCGACGATCCGCCGAGCATAGGCGTCGATGACGAAGGCCACATAGACGAAGCCGGCCCAGGTCGCGACATAGGTGAAGTCGGACACCCAGAGCGCATTCGGATGCGGCGCGTGGAACTGACGGTTGACGTGATCGAGGGGGCATGGCGCCGCCTTGTCACCGACTGTTGTTCGCACGCGCTTGCCGCGGATCACCCCTTGCAGGCCCATGCCTCGCATCAGACGCGCCACGGTGCAGCGGGCGATGTCCACGCCTTCACGCTGTAATTGCCGCCAGACCTTGCGTACGCCATAGACCTCGAAGTTCTCCTCAAAAACGCGCGCAATCTCGGGCTTGAGGGCCAGATCGCGCCTGGCCCGCGCCGAGAGCTTCGAAGGGTCGGCCCGCTTGGCAGCATGCGCACGGTAGGTCGACGGGGCGATCGGCAGGACCCTGCAGATCGGCTCGACCCCGTACGCCTCACGATGATCGTCGATGAAGCCGATCATGGCTTGAACCGGCGGTCGATCTCCGCCTGCGCAAAATACGCCGACGCCTTGCGCAGGATATCATTGGCCTGCCGCAGCTCGCGGTTCTCGCGCTCCAGCGCCTTCAGCCGCTCCGCTATATCCGTCGATACGCCGGGTCGTTTGCCGCTGTCGACCTCGACCTTCTTAATCCACTCGTTCAGGGTCTGCGCCGAGCAGCCGATCTTCGGCGCCACGGGTTCAATCGCGGCCCACCGTGACGAATGCTCGTGTTCATGATCGAGGACCAGCCGAACCGCCCGGCTACGCACCTCAGGTGAAAACCTGTTCGTCGTCTTGTTTGTCATGACCCCATCCTCTCAGGAGTTGGGGCCTCCGGCAAACCCGGGGCGGTTCAGGACGAGAACTTATTCATGTTTGGACTTACAGCGGCAGATAGAGATCGTCACATATTCGACGCCATATTTCAGAGCAAAGTACGCCGCGTTTTCTATTGTGTTCATGAACCTGAGAAAGGATACGCTCAAGCTCGGGAGAAATTGGCCGCTTACTCGGCGAACAACAAGAGGGTTAAGGTAGTCTACGTGGACTCCGGTACAGCGAAAGTATGGAAGTAATCTACAGCACGGATTTGAGTTTCTTCGCATATATGCCGTTCCTCCTGTGGGTGTGACGACCGATCAATGCCCGACTGGGACTCCCGCCAATACCTCAAGTTTGAAAGCGACCGCACGCGGCCGCCGCGCGATCTGCTGGCGCAGGTGCCGCTCGAGCGCGCGCGCAAAATCGTTGATCTCGGCTGCGGACCGGGCAATTCGACCGAGCTTCTGGTCAATCGCTTTCTCGAAGCACAGGTGACCGGGCTCGATTCGTCGCCCGACATGTTGCGCAAGGCGCGCGAGCGCCTGTCGGCGCTGGAGTTCATTGAGGCCGATATCGCGCAGTGGCGGCCGGAGCCGGACACCGAACTGCTGTTCTCCAACGCCACCTTCCAGTGGGTGCCGGATCACCCCAGCGTGCTGAAGCGTCTGCTGGCGGCGCTGCCGAAGGGCGGCGTGCTGGCGGTGCAGATGCCCGCCAACAAGACCGAACCGACGCATACGCTGATGGCCGAGGTCGCGCGCCAAGGCGGCTGGCTGTCGGCGGAAACGGACGAGCATCAGCGCGGCAATCCGCTCGATCCGGAAGCCTATTACGATCTCCTGCGCCCGCACTGTCAGGCGCTCGACATGTGGCACACGATCTATGCCCACGTGCTCGACAACGTGGGCGCCATCGTCGAGTGGTTCAAGAGCACGGCGCTCAGGCCCTATACCACGCCGCTTTCGGACGACGCGCGCGCGGCCTATCTCGCGGCCTACGAAAAGCGCATCGCGCAAGCCTATCGGCCGCGCTATGACGGCAAGGTGATCCTCAACTTCCCGCGCTTCTTCATTGTGGCGGTGCGCTAACGGCTGATCCGTTGAGGCCGCAGCACTCTCCGTTCATTCCCGCGAAAGCGGGAATCCAGTGCTTGTTGCCTTACGTCCCTGCTTTCGCGGGGACGAACGGAAAAAAATGTGATTGAAGCCCGCCGCGTCATCGCAGCGCGCCTCGCCGCCAAGATTTGGCCGTCATCGCTGCCCTTATAAGCGCGGCCCTATCACGCCTTTGAAAGGGGTAACCGACCGATGTCCATGGCCGCCGACAACGTCATTCCGCGCAAGGAATACCGGGGCCTGCGTCCGCTGCCGCAGCTCATCTTCGCCTCGCGCTGGTTGCAGCTTCCGCTCTATCTCGGCCTGATGGTCGCCCAGGGCGTCTATGTCGTTCTCTTCCTCAAGGAGTTGTGGCATCTGGTGCACGGCGCCATGAAGTTCACCGAGCAGGAGATCATGCTGGTGGTGCTCGGCCTGATCGACGTGGTGATGATCTCCAACCTGCTCATCATGGTTATCGTCGGCGGCTACGAAACCTTCGTCTCGCGTCGCGAGCTGCACCGCCATCCCGATCAGCCGGAATGGCTCAGCCACGTCAACGCCAGCGTGCTCAAGATCAAGCTCGCCATGGCGATCATCGGCATTTCTTCGATCCATCTGCTGCGCACCTTCATCTATGCTGGCGCGCTCGGCCATTCCGAGGTGCCCTATACCGAGACCGGCGTGATGTGGCAGACCATCATCCACGGCCTGTTCATCCTGTCGGCGATCGGGATCGCCTTGGTGGAACGAATCAGTCACCCGGTCGCGGTGAAGGCGCAGCACTAGGGTTCGGTGGGCCGGTCGGACACGCGCAAGAGTAGGCCGCCGCCGAGCCTGTTGAACTCCCTTTAATCGCCCCCCCGTTTGTTTCCGATTCGTCTTTGATCGCGTTAGGTTCGGGGCTTGTTCGAAGGAGGACACGATCTTGCGAAACGCGCGGTGGGTGACACCAGGGCTCGTGGGGCTCGTGGCAATTGCGGTGCTGTTCGCGGCCGCGCTTCCGAATCGCGCGCGCGCTGCCGATTCGTTTCAGCAATGGCTGCAGGCCGCCTGGCCGGATGCGCAGAAGCTCGGCGTCTCGCGCGCCACCTTCGAGGCCGCCACCCGCGGGCTGAAGCCCAACTATTCGCTCCCTGACCTGCACATCCCCGGCCGTGCCGAGAAGCCGCCCCCGCAGCCTGAATTTGTGCAGACGCCGGAGCACTATGTGCGCGAATCCTACATCGCGCACCTCGCCGTGCACGGCCGCAAGCTGGCGGCGCGCTACCGCGACACGCTCGCGCGTATCGAAAAGGAATTCGGCGTGCCCGGCGCCATGGTGCTGGCGATCTGGGCGCGCGAGACCGACTACGGCCGTTACCGGCTGCCGCACGACGCCATCCGCGCGCTGGCGACGGAA
>JARRNI010000278.1:0-6159 GCA_037385125.1 Pseudolabrys sp. | reverse complement strand
CTGGTGGAGCCAGGGGGAGTCGAACCCCCGACCTCTTGAATGCCATTCAAGCGCTCTCCCAACTGAGCTATGGCCCCTCCAGGGAACAGGGATCAGTAATCAGGTATCTGACCAAAAGCCAAGACCCATTTCCGGCTGCTATCGCCGGCTGCCGACCCCCGGAAACTACTGCTCCTCTTCCTTTTCGATGCCGTCGCCGATGATGTCGCTGACGTCCTCGTCGCTCTCTTCTTCCTCGATGAAGGCGGCGTCGTCCATGCTCTCGTCCATCTCGACGTCTTCGTCCTCGCTGGATGCCTCGGCCGCTTCGGCCGGGGCCTTCTTCTTGTTGCCCTGGCTTTCGGCGTCGGCCTCTTCCAGCGACACGATCTCGACGTCCGCCGACTCCGGCGCGACCGCGGGCTCGGCTTCCGCCTGCGGCCGCGGGGCCGCCTGCTCGGGACGCGCGCGCGTCGGCGCCGCCGCGATCGGCACGACCTTGCCGGTATAGGGCGAGATCACCGGCGACTTGTTGAGATCGTAGAACTTGCGCCCGGTGTCGGGGCAAACGCGCTTGGTACCGAGATCGGGTTTCGCCACGGTCTTGGGTTCCTCGAAAGCCGCTGAATCGGCGCTTCACTTGGCTAGTCGTCTCGCCGCTGTCAATAGCAGGAAAACGGCGCTGTCAAGACGGCAGGCCGCGGGTGACGGCCTCGCCGGGCGCGTGGTAGGAGGGCGCACGTTTGTCGAGGACGACCCCTTGGACTTAGCCGGTTTGACGCCGTTGACCGCCCGCCGGGGCGGCCCCTTGCAGGGCCGCCTCCGGGTGCCGGGTGACAAGTCGATCTCGCACCGCGCGCTGATTCTCGCCGCCATGACCGTGGGCGAGAGCACGGTCGCCGGCCTCTTGGAAGGCGAAGACGTGCTGCGCACCGCGGAGGCCATGCGCGCGCTCGGCGCCCGGCTCGAGCGCGGGGCCGACGCCGTCTGGCGCATTCACGGCGTGGGCGTCGGCGGCTTCGCCGCTCCCGTCGGCCCGCTCGATTTCGGCAATTCCGGCACCGGCTGCCGGCTGGCGCTCGGCGCGGTCGCCGGCTGCCCGGTGACCGCCGCCTTCGACGGCGACGCGTCCTTGCGCAAGCGGCCGATGCGGCGCGTGCTCGATCCGCTGGAGCGCATGGGTGCGCACGTGATCGATTGCGCCGAGGGCGGCCGCCTGCCGATCACGCTTCAAGGCGCGCGCGATCCCATGCCCATCGTCTACGAATCCCCGGTACCGTCGGCACAGCTCAAATCGGCGGTGCTGCTGGCGGGGCTGGCGGCGCCGGGCGAAACCACGGTGATCGAAAGCGAAGCCAGCCGCGACCACACCGAACGCATGCTGAAGCACTTCGGCGCCAAGTTGGTCAGCAAGCCGCACGGCGAGTACGGCCGCCGCATCACCTTGCAGGGCCAGCCCGAGCTGCAGCCGTCGCATGTGGTGGTGCCGGCCGATCCTTCCTCAGCGGCGTTCCCGCTGGTCGCCGCGCTGATCGTGCCGGGCTCCGACGTGACGCTCGAAGCGGTGATGACCAACCCGCTGCGCACCGGGCTTTACACGACGCTGCGTGAAATGGGCGCCAACATCGAGACGCTGGCCACCCGCAGCGACGGCGGCGAGGAAGTCGCCGACCTGCGCATCACTGCGTCGGCGCTCAAGGGCATCGAGGTGCCGGCTGCGCGCGCGCCGGCGATGATCGACGAATATCCCATCCTGGCGGTGGCGGCGTCGTTCGCCGAAGGGATCACCCGCATGCGCGGCCTGCAGGAATTGCGGGTGAAGGAGAGCGACCGCCTGGATGCCACCGCCGCCATGTTGCGGGCGAACGGGGTCGCGGTGGAGACCGAGGAGGACGACCTGATCGTGCACGGCAAGCCCGCCGTTGCCGGCGGCGCGGAAGTGGTCACCCACATGGACCACCGCATCGCCATGTCGGCGCTGGTCTTAGGCGCGGCCAGCGAGCAGCCGGTGCGCGTCGACGATGCCGCCTTCATCGGCACCAGCTTCCCGGGGTTCGTGGAGCTGATGCGGTCGCTGGGGTGCGATCTGTCATGAGCAGTGCCCCATTCGCTCTTCACCTCCCCCTGGAGGGGGGAGGTCAATCGCGCATCGCGCCAGCGAATGCGCGATTGTGTGGCGGTGATCTTTCTCGTTCACCTCACCCCGCGCACCTTAGCTTCGCTGAAATGAGCGACCCTCCCCCTCCAGGGGACGGTAAAGAGGCGCCGGATGGAGCCTCCCCATGATCATCGCCATCGACGGGCCCGCCGCCTCTGGCAAGGGCACGCTGGGCAAGAAGCTGGCCGCCCATTACGGCCTGCGCCATCTCGACACCGGCCTGCTCTACCGGGCGGTCGCCAAGGCCGTGCTCGACGCCGGCGAGCGGCCCGATAATGCCAAGGCGGCGGTCGCCGCGGCCAAGGCGCTTGATCCCGCGAAATTCGACGAAAAAGCCCTCAAGAGCCATGCCGTGGGCGAGGCGGCGTCCGTGGTCTCGGCCATTCCGGCGGTGCGCGAGGCCCTGCTCGCCGTCCAGCGCGACTTCGCCGCCCGGCCGCCCGGTGCCGTGCTCGACGGCCGCGACATCGGCACCGTCATCTGCCCGGAGGCCGAGGCGAAAATCTTCGTCACCGCCAGCCCCGAGGCGCGCGCCGCCCGCCGGACCCGGGAATATGCCGCTGCCGGCCAGGCGGTGGACCAGGCCGCCGTCCTCGCCGACATCCGCGCGCGGGACGAGCGCGACATGAATCGGGCCGCCGCCCCTTTGAAACAGGCCGCGGATGCATACTTGCTGGATACGACAACTTTGGATATAGACGCGGCATTCAGGGCCGCCATCGACCTCGTCGAGGCGAGCCGAGCGGGCCGAGGGCGCGGCTGAAACGCCCCTCGTTGTTGGAGGACCAAGCCCCGCTCGCGCTTCGGCGACGCGCTGCCCTTATTGAGCTCAATCGTTCCAGAAGCACGGTTTTTGCGCCGGCCACCCGGAATTCCGGGGGCCGCCGAAGCTTTGCGGAAACTTCGGCCCGCGCTTGTTGAACGCCATTCCAACCCGCCGGCACAACCGCTCAACAGGAGATTCTATGGCCACCGCTGCTGCTCAAACCCCCACACGTGAAGATTTCGCCGCCATGCTCGATGAGTCCTTCCAGCACGGAAACCTGCAGGAAGGCTCCGTCGTCAAGGGTGCGGTCGTCGGCATCGAAAAAGACATGGCCGTCATCGACGTCGGCCTGAAGACGGAGGGTCGCGTCGCTCTGCGCGAATTCGCCGGGCCCGGACGGCAGGCCGACCTCAAGGTCGGCGACGAGGTCGAGGTCTACCTGGAGCGCGTCGAGAACGCGCTCGGCGAGGCGGTTCTGTCACGCGACAAGGCGCGCCGCGAGGAGAGCTGGGGCCGGCTGGAGAAGGCCTTCAACGCCAACGAGAAGGTGCAGGGCATCATCTTCAACCAGGTCAAGGGCGGCTTCACCGTCGATCTCGACGGCGCCGTGGCCTTCCTGCCGCGTTCGCAGGTCGACATCCGCCCGATCCGCGACGTGACGCCGCTGATGAACGTGCCGCAGCAGTTCCAGATCCTCAAGATGGACCGCCGCCGCGGCAACATCGTCGTCTCCCGCCGCACCGTGCTGGAGGAGAGCCGCGCCGAGCAGCGCCAGGAGCTGGTGCAGAACCTGGAAGAGGGTCAGGTGATCGAGGGCGTGGTGAAGAACATCACCGACTACGGCGCCTTCGTCGACCTGGGCGGCATCGACGGCCTGCTGCACGTCACCGACATCGCCTGGCGCCGCGTCAATCACCCGACCGAGGTGCTGTCGATCGGCCAGCACGTGAATGTGAAGATCATCAAGATCAACCACGAGACCCACCGCATCTCGCTCGGCATGAAGCAGCTGCTCGAGGACCCGTGGCAGGGCATCGAGGCCAAGTATCCGGTGGGCGCCCGCTTCAAGGGCCGCGTCACCAACATCACCGACTACGGCGCCTTCGTGGAGCTGGAGCCGGGCATCGAGGGCCTCATCCACGTCTCCGAGATGTCCTGGACCAAGAAGAACGTCCACCCCGGCAAGATCGTCTCCACCTCGCAGGAAGTGGAGGTGCAGATCCTCGAGGTCGATCCGGTCAAGCGCCGCATCTCGCTCGGCCTCAAGCAGACCATGCGCAATCCGTGGGAGGTCTTCGTCGAAACCCACCCGCCCGGCTCGGTGGTCGAGGGCGAGGTCAAGAACAAGACGGAATTCGGCCTGTTCCTCGGCCTCGACGGCGACGTCGACGGCATGGTCCATCTATCCGACCTCGACTGGAAGCGTCCGGGCGAGCAGGTGATCGACGAGTACAAGAAGGGCGACGTCGTCAAGGCGCAGGTTCTCGACGTCGAAGTCGAGAAAGAGCGCATCTCGCTCGGCATCAAGCAACTCGCGGGCGATCCGATGGCGAGCGCCGGCGAGATCAAGAAGGGCTCGGTCGTCACCTGCGAGGTGATCGACGTGAAGGAGAGCGGCATCGACGTGAAACTCGCCGGCACCGAGCTGACCGCTTTCATCAAGCGCTCCGATCTCGCTCGCGAGCGTGGCGAGCAGCGCCCCGAGCGCTTCGCGGTCGGCCAGAAGGTGGACGCCCGCGTGACGCAGTTCGACCGCAAGGCCCACAAAGTGGCCGTCTCCATCAAGGCGCTGGAAGTCGCCGAGGAGAAGGAGGCGATCGCCCAGTACGGCACCGCGGATTCCGGCGCCTCGCTCGGCGACATCCTGGGCGCCGCCCTTAAACAGCGCGCCGGCGGCGAAGAAGGCGAGGGCGAGAAGTCCGAGGCCGAGAAGGCGGAGGAGTAAGGCCGCTGCCCTCAGCGGTCATTGACACAACCCCCCGGTCCTCTGCCGGGGGTTTTTCTTTCCGACACGAACGTGCCAAAAAGCCTGCCGATAAGCCTCAGACCCTCATTCGGGGGCGCACGCAGCGCGCAAACCCGCCCTTCACGGGCGCCCCCGGAATGACCGGATCATGAAGGACCGCATCCCATGTCGCTCGATGCCGATGCCATCATCGATCGCCGCCGCCTGCGGCGTAAGCTGACCTTCTGGCGCGTGCTCGCCGCGGTCATCGTGCTGCTGGCAGTCGGCGGCTTCGCCTACCTGCTGCTGCCCGGCCACGGCGTGCTGCCCGGCCCCGCCTATGTCGCCCGCGTCAAGATCCAGGGCCTGATCCGCAACAACCGCGAGCGCGTGGAGGCCATCGCCCGCCTCGCCAAGTCGCACGCCAAGGCGGTCATCGTGCACATCGACAGCCCCGGCGGCACCACCGCCGGCTCGCAGCAGCTCTACGATGCCCTGCATGCATTACAGGCCAAGAAGCCGATGGTGGTGGTGGTCGACGGGCTGGCCGCCTCCGGCGCCTATATCGCGGCGCTGAGCTGCGATCACATCATTGCCCACGATACCTCCATCGTCGGCTCGATCGGCGTGCTGTTTCAGTATCCGAACTTCACCGACGCGCTGAAGACGCTCGGCATCAAGGTGGAATCGATCAAATCCACCCCGCTCAAAGCCGCCCCGTCCGGTTTCGAGCCGACCAGCCCCGAGGCGCGCGAGGCCATCAAATCGGTGGTGCTCGACTCCTATGCCTGGTTCAAGAACCTGGTGCAGACCCGCCGCAATATGGACGCCGCCCAGCTTGCCGCGGTCGATGATGGCCGCGTGTTCACCGGCCGCCAGGGCCTCGGCCTCAAGCTGGTCGACGGACTGGGCAACGAGCGGACGGCGCGCGCCTGGCTGGCGCGGGTGAAAAACGTGCCGGCCCACACCCCGATACGCGACTATTCGCTGCAACCGCGCTTCAGCGAGCTGTCTTTCCTGCACGCGGCGGCCTTCGCCTTCCGCGCCATGGGGCTTTCGGCCGTCGCGCGCCACCTGGAGGATTGGGGCGGAGTGCGGGCGATTGAGCGACTTAATCTTGACGGTCTCTTGGCGCTTTGGCACCCTCCCAGTTCCAATTGACCGGTCGAGGTGGCGTCAATGATCAAGTCGGAACTTGTGCAGCGTATCGCCGCCCAGAATCCGCACCTCTACCAGCGCGACGTCGAGAACATCGTCAACGCCATCCTCGGCGAGATCACCGGCGCCATGGCGCGCGGCGACCGCGTCGAG
>JARRNI010000277.1:0-6965 GCA_037385125.1 Pseudolabrys sp. | reverse complement strand
GGCGCCGATCCGAAAGTCCGGCGCGGCGGCAGCGTCTACCAGATCAAGGAGTTCCCGCACATCCTCGGCCGCGATTTCTCCGGCGTGGTCAGCGCCGTGGGCGAGGGCGTGAGCGATCTCAAGGTGGGCGACGCCGTGTTCGGCGTGCTCGACCGCGGCCAGGAGGGCGCCTATGCCGAGAAGCTCGCCATCAAGGCGGCGCTGGTTGCCAAGAAGCCTGATACTTTGAGTCACGCCGAGGCGGCGGCGCTCGGCCTCGTCAGCCTGACCGCGCTGGTCGCGATCGAGGACACCGCCAAGCTGAAAAAAGGCGAGACCATCCTGATCCAGGGCGGCGCCGGCGGCGTGGCGGGCTTTGCGGTCGAGCTTGCCAAGCACATCGGCGCCACCGTGATCACGACCGCCAGCGCCGGCAATCACGACTATGTGCGCGAGCTCGGCGCCGACCGGGTGATCGATTACAACAAGGAAGATTTCACCACGATCGGGCCGCTGTGCGACGTGGTGTTCGACACCGTCGGCGGCGCGGTGCGCGAAGGCTGCTACAAGGCGCTGAAGCCCGGCGGGCGCCTGGTGTGGATCGCGCCGGCGCCGCCGGACTTCAAAGTGCCGCGCGACGACGTTCAGACCTTGCGGCCGGACGTGCAGCGGGACCGCGCGCATCTCGAGCGCATGCTGGAACTGCTGGCCGCCGGCGCGGTGAAGGTGCCGGAGATCACCCGCTACAAGCTCAGCGATGCGGCGAAGGCGCACACAGTGAGCGAAGGCCGCCACTTGCGCGGCAAGCTGGTGCTGGAGGTACGGTAAGAGAGCGCGGCACACGCTGCGAATGGCAGCCCTGCGCCGCCCGATGGAACTCCCGATCGGGCAACCCCGTTATCCGCCTGACAAAGCCAATCGACACCGAAAGCCGAGACAATTGTCACGGTTGGGGAGCAGTTTTGGAGAACGGCTGCAATTGCCTGCGTAAGCCCCGATCGTCATGGACAAGACATATCAAAAGCTGATCAGCGGCGCCGCCCACGTGGTCCAGGGTCCGGCGCTTTCCCTGCTCATGGTGTGGATCGTCATCGCGCTGGCGCGTCATCCGCCCGGGCGGCTGCGGTAGCGAGTCAAAGCGTAGCTGAGGGTGCAAACGCCACCGCAAAGCGCGCTAGGATGGTGCCGGCAGCAGCCGTCAAAGGAGGGGCACCATGACCATCGGATATATGGCATTACGTCTTGCGGCTTTGCGACTTCCGGCTTTTCGGGTTGCGGCTTTGCGTCTCGCCGCCGGGCTGGCGCTGGTCGCGCTGGTCGTGCCGGCGCACGCCGACAGCGACCTCATGCAGGCCTACAAGACCATCGAGGGCAAGAAGTTCGTCGATCTCACCCACAGCTTCTCGCCCAATACGCCGGTGTGGGGCGGCTTCGGCCAGGCCAAGTTCACCCCGGCCTACGATCCCAAGACCCACCGCACCTACACCATCAAGCAGGACGGTTTCCGCACCACCTATTACAACATGGTCGGGCAATACGGCACGCATGTCGATCCGCCGGCGCATTTCGCGCCCCACGGCATCACCATGGATCAGATTCCCCTCAAGCAGATGATCCTGCCGCTGATCGTGCTCGACGACACGCCCTACATGAAGAAAGACCCGAACCACGCCTTCTCGGTCGCCGACCTGAAGGCCTGGGAGAAGAAGCACGGGCGCGTGCCGAAAGGCTCGTTCGTCGCGCTACGCACCGACATGTACAAGGACTGGGACGCCGATCCGAAACGCTTCAAGCGGCAGCCGTTCCCCGCCTGGGCGTTCGAGACCATCAAGTTCCTCTACACGCAGCGCGGCGTCACCGCCACGGGGCACGAGGCCATGGACACCGACACCACGCCCAAAATGCTGTCGGAGACCTGGCTGCTCAAGCACGGGCATTACCAGATCGAGGTGATGAAGAATCTCGACAAGGTGCCGCCGACGAGCGCGCTGATCGTGGTGACCTGGCCGAAGGTGCGGCACGGCCTCGGCTTCCCGGCCAGGGCATTCGCGATTCTGCCGTAAGGTGAGCGATTAGTTCGCGTTGCTCGCGACGGTCACCGCCGGCGCCGTACCCAGCGGCCCCGGCGTCCAATTCGATCCGACCAGCGGCGTGATCGTCACGCCGTCGATGACTCCGGCGCTGCAGCGGCGGATCGAAATAGCGCATGGTCTGCTGGTTGAAATCGATAACGCGGCCCGGCCGTAATGGGCCGACGTCATTGATCTTGATGATGGCCCGCTTGCCGCCGCTTTCCACCAGAGCAAAGGCCGGGTGATAACGCCATCCGTAGTGAACGCCGCCGAACGCGTCGCGCAGATCGATCTGGATCGCCGCCGTCCAAGCGACCGGATCATAAAGCTCGCCGGAAGCGGTCTCGCTGCCGCCCATCGTCATCGGCGTCATCGTAGGGATTGTACATCGACACGGCGCCGAAGATGACATCGGCCGTGTCGAGCAAACGCGCGTCCGAGATCGCATCGCGCTCGGCGGCCAATGCACCGGCATCGGCAAGCGACGGCAGGAGCACACCAATCCGCTCGCCGCCAGCCATTGCCGCCGACAGCGCAAAGCCGGGCTCTGCTTCCGGCTCGGCTTCCAACCGCAACTTATGCGCCGCTCCGCCGAGCGCGCCTGCAAGAATATTTTGTGTCGTGGCACCTCTGACATTGCCACGATCGTCTGCGTTCGCGGCAAGTTGGTAACGCGTTCGCAACGATGTCCGGCCATCCCGGCGCGCCTGGCCCGGTCCGTTCAGCGGCAAGACAACGGTTTCATCCAAATGATTGTAGATTGCGCGCTCCACGGGGCGCGCCTGGCTCAATTCGGCATCAGCGCCGAGCAGTGTCGCGGCAAGCAACGCTGTAAGGACATAAAACGTTGCAGCCTGCCCGCGCCGAGCCGCACGAAGCCTGTGCGCACCCGCGCGGGTGCGCCAAACGCCTGCTGCCTTAAGCATCAGCCCCCGAACGATTGTTGTTTACATCGAGGGCGAGTGTGAAAGGTATCCCTATAAGGGCGCGTGAAACCCGCCCTAGCAATCAACCGCAAACTTTACTCAAGTGCCGCGCGCTGACGTCGCTACGCCTTCCAGCGACATGACCGCCGCGCTGTGCCGCACGGGTCGCAAGCGCGGACAGGGTTCGTTAAGGTGCGCCGCACGGAAGGACATTGCTCATGGCCGACGCCGCCCACACCAACCGCCTGGCGCAGGCGACCTCGCCGTATCTTCTGCAGCACGCGCACAATCCGGTGGACTGGTGGCAGTGGGGCCCGCAGGCGCTGGAAGCCGCCAAGCGCGAGAACAAGCCGATCCTGCTTTCGGTCGGCTATGCCGCCTGCCACTGGTGCCACGTGATGGCGCTCGAGTCATTCGAGGACGCGGCGACCGCGCGCGTGATGAACGAGCTGTTCGTCAACATCAAGGTGGACCGCGAGGAGCGCCCGGACATCGACCAGATCTACATGAACGCGCTGCATCTGCTGGGCGAGCAGGGCGGCTGGCCGCTGACGATGTTTCTCACGCCCAAGGGCGAGCCGGTGTGGGGCGGCACCTACTTTCCTAGGGACGCCCGCTACGGCCGGCCGGCCTTCGTCGATGTGCTGCGCGAGGTGGCGCGCCTGTTCCGCGAGGAGCCCAACAAGATCGACCAGAATCGCAAGGCGCTGCTGGCGCGGCTGGCGGAAAAGGCGCGGCCGGAAGGGCGGGTGACCGTCACGCCGCAGGATCTCACCGGCGCGGCCGGCCAGGTCGCCGACATGTTCGATCCGGCGCACGGCGGCCTGCGCGGCGCGCCCAAGTTTCCACAGCCGGCCATCCTCGAGTTTCTGTGGCGCGCCGGACAGCGCTCGGGCGAAGCGCGCTTCTTCGATCTGGTCGAGCACACCCTCGAGCACATGAGCGAGGGCGGCATCTACGACCATCTGGGCGGCGGCTTCTCGCGCTATTCCGTCGACGAGAAGTGGCTGGTGCCGCATTTCGAGAAGATGTTGTACGACAACGCCCAGCTCCTCGAGCTGCTGGCGCTGGCCTGGCAGCGCGGCGGCAAGGCGCTGTTCGCTCAGCGCGCGCGCGAGACCGTGGGCTGGCTGAGCCGCGAGATGGTCACCGGCGAGGACGCCTTCGCCGCCTCGCTCGATGCCGATTCGGAAGGGCAGGAGGGCAAGTTCTACGTCTGGTCGCTGGCCGAAATCCACGAAGCGCTCGGGCCCGATGCGGCCGATTTTGCTGCGCAATACGACGTGAGCGCCGGCGGCAATTTCGAGGGTCATAATATCCTCAATCACCTCAAGTACTTACCGCGCAGCAAAGAAAATCATGCTGCGTCTGGCCTTGCTGCAGCAGACGAAAGTGAAGCCGCAGCACGGTTTTCCATGTTGCGCGGTAAGCTATTGGAAATACGGGAGAAACGTGTTCGCCCCGGGCTCGACGACAAGGTGCTGGCCGACTGGAACGGGCTGATGATCGCCGCGCTGGTCAATGCCGGGGTGATCCTGGACGAGCCAGATTGGATCGCGCTGGCCCGGCGCGCCTTCGACTTCATCGCCACCTGGATGGCCGACGGCGACCGGCTCGGCCATTCCTACCGCGACGGCAAGGTGCTGTTTCTCGGCCTCGCCTCTGACTACGCCGCCATGATCCGCGCGGCGCTGGCGCTCTATGAGGCGAGCGGCGAAGCCGCGCTGCTCAAGCAGGCTTTGCGCTGGCAGCGCACACTCGACGCCCACTACGCCGATCCCGACAGCGGCGCCTATTACCTCACCGCCGACGACGCCGAGGGCCTCGTGGTGCGCCCGCATTCCACCGCCGACGACGCCATCCCCAACCCCAACGCCATCGCGGCCGGCAACCTGGTACGGCTGGCCGCGCCCAGCGGCGACGAGCAATGGCGCGCAAAGGCCGACCGGCTGTTCGACGGCATCCTGTCGGCGCAGGCGCGCAACCTGTTCGGCCACATGGCGCTGCTCAACGCGCTCGACCTGCGCATGGCCGCGGCGGAGATCGTGGTCACGGGCAACAGCGACGCGCTGGTACAGGCGGCGCTGAAGCTGCCGTTCCTCAACCGGATCGTGCTGCGCGCGCCTACGCCCGGCGCCCTGCCGCCGAATCACCCGGCACAGGAAAATATCAAGGCGGCGCAGGGACCGGCGGCTTTCGTCTGCGTGGGCGCCACCTGTTCGCTGCCGATAAGCAATCCAGCTGACATTGCCCCGGCTGCCGCCCGCCTGCGCGGCTCTTGATCCGCCGCCGTTTCCGGCGACAATCAGGGTTCCTACCAATCGGGGGCGCAGGATTGGAGAAAGGCAATGCGGGTTTTGCAGGGTCTGGCGGCCGCTGTGGCCGTGGCAGGGATGCTGGCGATGTCGGCGGGAAGCGCCGGCGCAGCGGACTGGTGCGGCTTCCATCAGAAGGAGCATTCGCGCGTGCGATGCGGCTATTCCAGCCTTCACGTCTGCAAGGCGAAGCTGTCCGACAAGAAGAAGGGCGACAAGACAGTCACCTGCATGCCCGATCCGGCGAACGGTTAACCCATTCGTTTTGCTGTGTCCCGGCCGCGGTCCCGCATGAGCGCGACGCCGCGACTGACTGCCGCGCAAGCGCGCTTTGCCAACGACAGCAAGACGAAGCCGACGCGCCGTGATATTGGCCGATCGCTGACGGCGTCCCCGGCGCTAACGGCGCGCCGTGCAGGCGAATCGCCCCGTCTCAGGCGATCACACAAACAAAATGGCCGGGTTCGCCCCGGCCAATTTCATCCGACACGGCGCGTGTCGTGCGCTTACGTATTCATGCTCTCGAAGAACTCCGCGTTGCTCTTGGTATTGCGCAGCTTGTCAAGCAGGAAGTCGATGGCGTCCATGGTGCCCATCGGATTGAGGATGCGGCGCAGGACGTACATCTTCTTGAGCACCGCCGGATCGGTAAGCAGCTCCTCCTTGCGGGTGCCGGAGCGCGTGATGTCGATCGCCGGGAAGGTGCGCTTGTCGGCGACCTTGCGGTCGAGGATGAGCTCGGAGTTACCGGTGCCCTTGAACTCCTCGAAAATCACCTCGTCCATGCGGCTGCCGGTATCGATGAGTGCCCTTGAACTCCTCGAAAATCACCTCGTCCATGCGGCTGCCGGTATCGATGAGCGCGGTGGCGATGATGGTGAGCGAGCCGCCCTCTTCGATATTACGCGCGGCGCCGAAGAAGCGTTTCGGCCGCTGCAGGGCGTTGGCGTCGACACCGCCGGTCAGCACCTTGCCGGATGACGGCACCACGGTGTTGTAGGCGCGGCCGAGGCGGGTGATCGAGTCGAGCAGGATCACCACGTCGCGCTGGTGCTCGACTAGGCGCTTGGCCTTCTCGATCACCATTTCGGCGACCTGCACATGGCGCGAGGCCGGCTCGTCAAAGGTCGAGGAGATTACCTCGCCCTTCACCGAGCGCTGCATGTCGGTGACTTCCTCCGGCCGCTCGTCGATTAGCAGCACGATGAGATAGCACTCGGGATGGTTGGCGGTGATGGCGTGGGCGATGTTCTGCAAGAGCACCGTCTTACCGGTACGCGGCGGCGACACGATCAGCGCGCGCTGCCCTTTGCCGATCGGCGCGACGATGTCGATGACCCGGGCCGAGTAATCCTTCTTGGTCGGGTCTTCGTGCTCCATCTGCAACCGCTCGTTCGGATACAGCGGCGTCAGATTGTCGAAGTTGATCTTGTGGCGTGCCTTCTCGGGATCCTCGAAATTGATCGTGTTGACCTTGAGCAGCGCGAAGTAACGCTCGCCTTCCTTGGGCGAGCGGATGTGGCCCTCGACGGTGTCGCCGGTGCGCAGGCCAAAACGGCGGATCTGCGAGGGCGAGACGTAGATGTCGTCGGGACCCGACAGGTAGTTCGATTCCGGCGAGCGCAGGAAGCCGAAACCGTCGGGCAGCACTTCGACGACGCCCTCGCCGACGA
>JARRNI010000276.1:0-13337 GCA_037385125.1 Pseudolabrys sp. | reverse complement strand
CGCTCCACAAAGATGCGCCATTGCGACGAGCGATCCAGCGGATCGGTGAGGTCGCAGCAATGCCGATCCTGGGCGGATTACATCACCACTACGTTCGGATATGATTTTCGGAAAGGACAAGTCGGTGGCTCGCTGCTTATGGCGGCTGCATTCGCGAGCTGCTACCGGGTAGAGCGCGGGCGGCCAAGACGGCGGCGGCTTGACTTACGCTGCCAGGTTGATCGTTCGTTTCTTGCGCCACCATAAGAGCAGGCCACCGGTCGCGAATACCAAACCGGGGAGTCGTGTGCCGACGACGGGGCCTAAGTCAATTCGTCCACGCGGACTAGACTTCCGGACCAGGCAAAAAACAAATGATCCCCCAATACATCTCGCCTTGTACGATCCATACTATCGCATGACCAAGTTTGTTAGGGCTTTTTACTACAGCAGCATCGGGCACTACGGCCCATTCCCCATTTATTTTGACCCGATAGTGGTCCTTTTGTATCTCCCAGGCGTCCGGAATGATGCCGTCTGCTGTGCTGCAGCAGGGGATGCCGTGGTGGTCTGTCAGACTTTCAATCCACCCTCGGATAATTAGGTGAAACACTCTCGTACTGTCCATAATCCCTAGCCAGTAAAGGTGCAAACGATATGATGCCTAGCGCGATAATCATGAAAGCGGCAACAAGTATAGCGGCGATAGAGCGCATTGTGCGTCGGCTCAATGTTGTCGCCATGACTTTATCATCGCGTCTAACCCAAAATTATTTTAATGCCTCACCGGCCACCACTCCGTGAGCTAGGTCACACAGCGGAATGCGACTGAACGGCCCAAAATGCGTTTTCCTTACGGGCCAGGGGGGAGGTTATAGAAATGAATCCTGCGCCAGTGACGACCGGCCATATCGGAATAGGGCTTGAAAGTCGCGGGTGCGCAGGAGTGGCGCGAGTTCAGCGATACAGGCGTCCCCCGGCGGGTCCCCGTGCTGGCGCCTTTTCCCGGCCTGCGCCGTCCTGCTGCTGAAGAGCTTGCCCGAGGGCTATGCCGCGCCCAATCTCTCGCGCGTGCTGGCGGAGACGGGGAACATGGAGCGGCGAACCTATCGGCGCCTACTCGGGGTCCTGCAGCTCCTGTTGAACGTCTCAACGCCGGGCGGGTTCAGACCCGAGGGTAAGTGTCCGTCGTCAGATGAATTGCGATACAGGGCGGCTTATTTGACAGGAGGTTCTGGCTCGTCTGATTTCAATTTAAGCGGCTTTCTTTTGGTGCAGCAAGCGACGATTTTGGATGGTGTTGCGTTTGATCCCTTCTCTTTCTCCTGCAGGATTGTCTGGGCTCGGCCGAAGTAGACGGAGCTATGCGCGGAAGTTGGTGACGGCATGAAGGGGCAAGGCGGCGTATCGTGGGGGTGTTCAACGCCTCCACTTCGCCGCCAACAGCACGATCCGCGCCCGTTGCCGCAACCGGTATTCCGTCTTCGTCGAGCGCGCCAAGCCTTCAAGCTCGGCACGCTCCTCTGTGCTCAGTCTAATCGGAGTCGCTTCAGGAATGCCCCTCATGCATCCTTGAACCACGACTAATCCATCAGCGGTTAGTCGCAAGACCGATTGCTAAGCGTCCTTGGCAGCTTGGTCTTTGAGTTGTTGGTTGGCAAGCGCGAGAGCGGCGACCAGGCGTCTGAGTAGCTCGTTTTCGCGTTCGAGCCCTTTCAGGCGCTGTGCTTGTGATAGTTTCAATCCGCCGAACTCTCTGCGCCATCTATAGAAAGTCTGCTCCGATACAGCGAGGGCCTGACAGACATCGGGTAGCGCCTCGCCCTGTCCCAGGCGGATTTCCGCCTCTTTTGGCTTGCTGATAATCTGTTCTGAGGTGAAGCGTTTCCGAGGCATTTTGTCCGATCTCCCGTTCAAAATGGGTCTCGGACTAACATTCAACCTGGACCACTTTTGTGGGGGTGGATCATGCTCAGGAGATGTTCTCACCGGAACCTAAAGCGGTCCGCAACTGCTTTGCGAGCGCCTGCAAGAGCTTCCATCCGATGGTTCCGTTCCTTTCGACCAGCGGGCGGAATTCCCAGAATGTGAGCCCGTAGCAAACCAAGTCAGTTGCGGCAGTGACCGTTGCCGAGCGGGGGCCGCCGTCGATGAGTGCGACTTCGCCAAAGTACTCGCCGGGTCCGAGGGTGGCGAGGTCGACGCCTTTGCTCGTGACCTTCGCCTCGCCGGAGGTAATGATGAAGAAGGCAGCGCCCCCGGTGCCCTCCTTGATAACGGTCTCGCCCTTGGTGAAGCGGCGCTCCTTGAGCAAGCGGCCGATCTGTTCGGACTGTCTGCGATCCATACTAGCGAATAGGTCTACCCTCTGCAGCGCGCGGACGGGGTCGCGCGGTGGCGGGCCTGGCGACGGTGTATCACTTCGCGTGTTGCCGGTCGTGATGGCGCGGCATTGCAAAAGGTAGAACGTCCCATCCTGGAGCGCCCATTCGATGTCGCGCCTCGGGCCGTAGACTTTCTCGCATAGGAGAGCAAGCTCACCGAGGGCTTCCAGCTGTGCGTCGTCAAGGCAGATTGCATCCACCTGCGCGGGCGGTACCTGCTGCTCGAAGGTGCCGCCGTTCGGAAGTGAACGGATCGCAATGCGCTTTCGCCCGGCCCTGCGCTCCAGCACCTGACCGGAACGATCAAGGCGAAAGTGGTCGGGGACAACGAGGCCAGCGACGACGGCTTCGCCGAGGCCCCAGCTCGCCTCGATCAAGCGTTCGTCGGCGCCGGTGACGGGGTGCTCGGTGAACATGACCCCAGCAATGGCAGGGTTGATGAGAGTCTGGACGATGACGCCCACGCTCGGCCGGGTGAACAGGCCCACACGCTGGCGGTAGGTGATGGCCGAGTCCGAGTTCGCGGACCACCAAACTTCACGGATAGCGCCAGGGACATCGGCGGCCGAATAGACGTTGAGCACAGTGAGGTGCTGCCCAGCGAAGCTCGCCGCCGCGCCATCTTCGTCGACGGCGGACGAACGGACGGCAAATGGCGCCGCCAAACCGGTGACAGCCTTCGCGACCTTTGCTATTGCGTTCACGTCGCTCGAGGCGACTGCCTCGACCATGTCGCCCGAGAGTGCGACGCCGGGTGGGACCGGGAGACCTTGGAGCGCAGCGTCTCCAAGCCCCACGGCTTTTGATCCGTAGAGCGATGTGTCGCGCGCCTTGGCAAAGGGGACGACTTTTTTTACTCGAGCTTTTGTCACCCGAGCACCGTGACCTCGCCCGCATCTCCATCCACGCGAATACGGACGCCATCCGCGATGCGCTCGGTCGCCTCGCGAGTCCCTACCACCCCAGGGATCCCATACTCGCGCGATATGATCGCAGCATGCGACAGCAGGCCGCCGTTGTCGGTGACGACCGCTCCAAGCAGCGGGAGTAGGATGTTGAAGGCCTCGCTCGTCGACTCTGTAACAAGCACGTCGCCCTTGACGATCCAGTCGAACTCGGAGGGCCCGGAAACGCGGCGTGCGGGCCCCTCGTAGACGCCCTTGCTCGCAGCAATGCCGTAGAGGACCGTATCTTCGTTCTGCGCCTGGGAACTGCCGAAGACGTGATCGAGTCCGATAAAGATTGCGTGCATGAGACGGCCGACCGCGGGGGGCAAAGCTGCGAGGTCAGGCGGAGGCGGCTTGGGTGGGCCAAGAAAGGGTGGCACGTCCTTGGCGGTGCAGGTCGCGCGATATTCGGCCCGGCTGGCAAGCGCGTCACCCGCCGGCCAGCCGCGAGAGCGGCGCGCCGCATGAGACCTGAGGCCCAGATGTCACTGTAGATACCACGCTCGTCGCGAAGACGGTAGGTGAGGCGGGCCTCGCCGAGCAATTCGTCGAACTTATCCTGGTGCTCAGAAGGAACCTGAGCACGCACTTCGGCAATATGGGCATCGATGTCCGAGTCGGCCTGAGCTTCTCCAAGGAGGGCTGTGCGGATGGCCCTGAGCAGCGCGTCGGGCAATTCGAGCGCCGATGGCTCGGTGATGTCGAATCCGTCGATGAGGCGATTGCCAACCAAATCGAGATAGTCGGAGACCGCCGCGCCTGTCTCGCCGACGAGTGAACGCAAGCTTGCGAGTACTTCCGACGGATCGTCGTCGGATTCAAAGATCTTACGGGCAGAAGAGTCTTCTGTTAATACTTTTTTCAGTCGCTGCATCTCATCGGAACCACCCGCGGACACCACCGCTGAACCGCGCATCAGTCCTACCAGTTCGGACGGGTGCAGCCCTGTCCACTCGCCAACGTGGGCGAGGAAGTCACCGGTCGGCAACACAGCACCAGCGGTGAAACGCATGTGCTGGGCGATCATCGCCGAATGGTGGTCGCGGCAGTTCGTCAGATAGGTGACCAATTCGGCATCGGAGAGAACGTCCGGATCGACGGCTTGCAGCTTCCTATGTAGGGCAATGGCAGATGGTTTGTGCTTCTCATCCCAATCACGAAGTTGCTGCTGCCATAACTTTTGAGCGAAGACCTGTTCAGCGCGTTGAAAGCGCTGCGGGATTTCAGCGTCCGGAGCGGGCAATACTTGATAGTAGGCGAAGCCGCTCACGTAGCTCATCTGGAGACCGTCGATGAGCATCCCATAGAAACGGGCGAAGTCGTTGGTGCCCCTCTTGAAAGAGGGAGGATGAGTCTCCTGGAAGTAGCGCGTCACCGGGCGCGGGAAGTGAACGGGGTCTTGCTCCCAGGACCCCGGCCCTGGCGGATCGAGACTTAGTTTGGTCGAAGTATCTGACGCGGTCATGGCGATTCCTATCTGAGACGCCCCCAGATTCTTGAAGCCTGAATACCGCATATTCGGTGTTTGTCGATGGCTAGACCGCCATCCCATCGGAAAATCACCGCCCAACTGAATTTGTCGCTACATGCAAAAGGTTACCATTCTGCCGGTTCCCTGGGAAGCGGCCAGAACTCTGTGAGGCGCCCAACTTTGGGGTGCGCCGACCGACTAAAATGCGCTTTCGCGGTGTCTCCTTATGGCCTGTTGCCGTCGATCCGGCATGTCCGCTGTCACGGTGAGTTTGGGAGGATAAGCGCGATGCGCTCCGACGCAAGGTGATGCCTCTCGGCCATATCAAGTCGCGGGCCGCTGGAGCGGCTCTGCTAGCAGGGGGTGTTTGGCTGCTGATCGCGGCCTTGCAATAGCTCTAGCCTGCGGTTCCTTCGGTTGTTGGGCCAGTCGCGTCATTTCGTGGCAATGCAGCAATTGGCTCGTATTGGAAGCGGAGCCGACATTGACTGAGTCGCGGCTAGATCGCCGGCAGGTCGGCTGTACCTCTGATGCCCGACCTTGACTGCGGGCCGCCCGAACAGCCGGGGTGGGCCATGTGTGGACGGCTCCGAATCGGCACATACTTCTTCACGTCGGGCTAATGTCCTCAAAAATCTTAGGAATTATGCGGCTTTTGAGATGCGACACATGCCGGAGCGATGCGGCACCGAGGCGCTGATCGGGTCGATATGTTTGTTAGCAACCGTGAGGTTGACGTTTGCGCCTTCGGGCGACAAGGCGTCGTAGCCAGGCAGGCTCAATGGAGCGCAATCCTGCCACCAGCCATAGGGCGCACAAACGACTTTGGGGTGAAGCGTGTCGGTGTATTTGGCCTTGAGCGTGACCGTGCCATCAGTCGTCTTGACGTTCACCCAATCGCCATCGCCGATGTTGTGACTATTTGCGGTGTCGGGGTGAATCTCAATCACGGGATCACGCACCTCGCTGCGCAGGCGCGGAATATTGCGATGTTCTTCACTGACAAATTGGATATGGCGAAACGAGGTCAAGACGAGTGGGAAGTTGATTTCGCTTTTGGTCGAGCGCAGCGGGCTTTCGGCAGGTTCATCGTGGCTCGGCAATGGATCGTAGCCAGTGCCAGCGAAGCGGGCGGAGTACAGCTCCAGCCTCCGCGAGGGAGTCGCAAAACCGCGCGGCCGTCCATTCTGGGGATCGATCACAGCATGTTTGCGGTAGTGGGTCGCAACCTCAGCCTTCATGCCGACTGGATTGGCGCGTAGGTCCCCCAATGTGATGCCGGACGCCTCAAGGATATGACGCCACCCCGCCTCCACGTCGCCGCCAAAAAATTGCTGCTCGAGGCCTAAACGGCACGCAAGATCGAAAATCACCGCAAGGTCCGACCGGGTCTTGCGTGGCGGTGGGACTACCGGCTTGCGCATCTGCACCCAACACGACGCCTCCGCAGATGCTCCCTTCGGGAAAGCAAAGCTTGTCTTGATAGATTTCGTTTCCCATGATGTTGATGCTGGCAGTAGAATATCGGCGAACATTGCTGTTGGATTGGCGAAAAAATCCATGTGCACATAGAAATCGAGCGCCGAAAGTGCTTTCTTTCCGCGCGTCGGATCGCCCTGGGCAAGTAACGGATCGCTGCCGAAGCAGACCATTGCCCTGACCTTGTATGGCTGGCCTGTCAGGATGGCATCGTAAACGGCGGCGGCCTGAACGTGCCCGGGATCGTTTGGCGGCCCGAGTGGATGTTCATTTAGACCGAGCCGAATTGCCGATTTTTTCTTCGGAAGCAACTGCGGTCCGTCGACTCTTTGAACCGGCGTTGTCGCAGTGAGCACATTGCTGCCGTTCTCGTCGAATTGACCTGTCAGAGCATAGAAACAGCACACTGCACGATTGATCTGCATAGCGTTGCTATGCATTTCGATCCCGGCCCAGGAGAAGTAACAAGACGGCCGCTCGGTAACAAAGAGCCGCGCGGCGCGACGGACAGCATCGGCGGAAACCCAGGTAATGCGCTCAAAAGGCTCGGGTGCGTATTGAGCGGCGCGCTCTGCAAGCAAGGCGAAGGCCGGACGGCAGGTAACGAGAGCACCGTTTGCGAGGCGGCAGGAAAGCGTCCAGCGAGCGTAGGCTTCACTTTGCGTTCGGCATAGCCTCGTTCCGGGTCATATACGACCGGTGCATTGGATGTGGCGTTCCAAACGACGAAGGACTGTGCAGAGCCTGATGACGCAATGTCTCGGGCTGTTAACAGATGCTGCGTGTCGTCGCGGACCAGAAAAGGTCCATTGGTCCAGTCTCGAACGAAAGCCTCGTCATAGAGCTTTTCCTCGATGAGCACATGGATCATGCCAAGGGCGAGTGCGGCGTCCGCCCCAGGCCTTACCTGTAGCCAGCAATCCGCGTCGCGGGCAAGATTGTGTTTGCGCGGGTCGATCACAATTAGCTTGGCGCCCTTAGCCCGAGCGCGGCTGATGCGCTGTGCATACGTCGGGAAAGTCGCGCGCGGGTTCGCGCCCCAAAGAAGGATACAGTTGGTATTCTCAAAATCTGGCGGTGGCGTAGGCGTCCCAAAAGTATGCTTTGAGCCGACCATAACATTCCATGTGCAGATATGAATTACCGACAAGCGATTTGGACTGCCGAATGCGTGACCAAGCCGGTTTATCCACGGAAAGGAATCGACGATTGCACTGCCGGCCGGCGTCGCACATGCGAATACCACCGCTTCGGGACCGGATTGCGCTTTGATTTGCAACAGCCGAGTCGCGACCGTATCAAGCGCTTCCTCCCAAGAAATCTCTGCCCAACCAGGATCTGCGTCGCCTTTGGGGCGCGTTCGTTTCATCGGATATTTCAGCCGATCCGGCGAATAGACAAACTCCGGTGCGGCGGAACCCTTAATGCAGATACCGCCGTTCGGATGCTCGGGATCCGGTCTGACCTTTGTGAAACGACCGTCTTCTACATCGGCGATGACGCCGCACTGAGCAACGCACATGGGACTATAGGTATGGAGCTGCTCCGTTGCCATGGAGGCACCATCCGTCACGATTAAAGGCAGCATGGGTGAACAATTAAATCCGAAGCGACGTACAATTTCAAGGCTTGGACAGCGATCATCTGATACGTCGGACCTGTTGCTCAATTGTAGATTTGTCGCAATCTCTGTCTACTTTACACCCGCGGATCCAACGGGTCAGGGCAACATCTTCTAATCTTTCGAGGTGGGGAGGTGTGCCATGGTGACGTCACGGATTTGGTTCACGGCGGCGCAGAAGGCTGAGCTATGGGAGCGATGGAAGAACGGACAAAGTGCTGCGGCCATCTCGCGGGCGCTGGAAAGGAGGAACAAGACCGGCGTTGAGCGGATCGTGGTACTCCATGGAGGGATTGTGCCGGCGCCGTGCCAGAGAGCCTTGGCAGCACGGCTGTGGTTCAATGCGGCAGTCAGGGCCGGCGACTGCGATGCCTGGATTTTCCAACGCCATCAGAAAGATCAACACTTCGTTTCCCTACGTCAGTACCAGCAACCCGCCCAATTGGGCCGATCGCTTTATCGTGAGCTTGAACGCCAATGGACAAGCTGTGCACAAGTGTGCCCTTTGCGTACGGCCCCGTTCAATATACTTGACCTGCTGCGGTTTAGAATCCGAGAGTCCTCGGGTGCTGCTCGTGCTCTTATGATTTTTAGGGGTGAAGATCGTGACGTATGGACTGGGCCCGGAACAATACGCTCCTCCCCATCGACGCCCGGGCGAACCCGAGCCTAAGACCGATCAGGTATTGAAAAATGCCGTTGATGGCAATGTCCGTCGACTGGTGCCGCGCGATGTCCCGGCACCCAACCCGCAGCGTGAAGTCGATGTTGACGATGATCGAAGTGCCGAAAGCTTAAACGTACTAGTCCAACGCATCGCCGGTTCGTCGATGGACGAAATCGACCGGGCAATTTCCGAATTGGAGGCTGTGCGCGAGGTGCTGCGAAATGAAGGCGAGCGCGTTAGTCGCGAAATCGCCGGGTACGCAAGTATGAGCCACTCCGCAAGAACCGTCGTGAAAATTATCGGCGACAGCATCAAGCAATGGAGGGATTTTAGGAATGCCCCTCGGGGTTCATAGTTGACTTTTTGAGATGGAAATAAGCAATTTTGAATGGCCCCTAGCCCACTTTACTTTTGCCTTACCGCTGCTTTCGCAACTTGATGTGATAATGCGACGGTCTGAACAGGACAGATGACTAGCGCCGCGCGAGCGGATCACTTCCTCGATTTGGAAAGCTTGCGTCACGGGGTGACGGCGATGATCGCGTGCGAAAGCGTCGCCGATGGTCTGCATGGCAAAAACATAGAACGGCAAGGCGACCGGCAGTTGGTCGAGATCAAGGCGCGCCCGTCGGCCCTTCGCAAGCATGTTAGCAGGAGAAGCGCCATGAAGCTGCAGTTGCTGGTGTCGCAGTGGTGTCCCACCTGTCCGGCGGCGGAGAAGGTGTGGTCGGATGCCGCAGCGCGCGAAGGGCTCGATCTCGAAGTGCTCGATGTCGGCAAGCCGGAGGGCCGCCGCGTGGTCTCGGATCTCGGCATCCGCACCGTGCCGGCCGTGGTGATCGACGGCAGGCTGCGCTCGCTCGGCACCTGCACGCTCAAGGAGGCCTTGTCGATCTCGTCCAGGCAAAGCCAGCCGAGCTAGCCGCCTTACACCGAGGGTATCGGCGCCGCGTCCGGTCCCAGGAGCACGCTGTCGCGGCGCCGTCAGCTCAGCGCTATGGCAGCGCCAATCACCAGGATGGCCCAGAGCAAGGCGAGGACCACGACCTTCAGATGCGTGGTGCGGTCGGCTGTGGCTATCGAGTAGTTCATGGGACGGCTCACGGCGTTCGCGGTTGGTTTCTAATGGGGACGAGTCGTCCCCTCTCGTAAAATATACTTTGCGCCGTTCGCGGGGACCTAAGTCAATTCAAATGCTGGATTTTGAGCTTATGTGGCCTGTTCGAAAGCGGAGAAGACTCGATGGTTCAGTATCACGTCCGCTTCATCAAGAATCTCTACGACGACACCGGCCACGGCCGCAGATGCGTCGAGGGAATCGTCGATATCCGTAGTGCGCGGGACTCCGACCGCGCGGTGCAGGCTGCCAAGCGCCGCTTCGAGCGCATGAAAAGAATTCCGCGCTGGGATCTGCACGCGGACACGTTCGAGCTGGAGATCGACCAGCGCGAGCCCGATCTGCCGCGGGGCCGCTCCCTGACCGGCCGGTCCTGAACTCACGGCTTCGAAGAGCACGCGCATGGGCGCGCCAAACCTCGCGTCAAGCCTGCTGACCGGCCAGGGCAAGCCGCTGCCGTTCGGTCTCAGCCAATCGGACGGCGGCTTCAATCTGGCGGTGTTCAGCCGTCATGCGACCGGCGTCGGCGTGCTGGTCTTCGACGGCGCTGGCGATGAGCCGGTCGAGACCATCGCGCTCGATCCCGACCGCAACCGCAGCGGCGACATCTGGCATGCCCGCCTGAGCGCCGACTTTCGCGGCAAGAGCTATGCGCTGCGCGTGCAGGGGCCATGGTCGCCGCGGCACGGGCATCGTTATGACGCGCGCAACGTATTGCTCGATCCCTATGCCGTGGGGTTGACCGGTTCCGCCGGCTGGCATGCGACGACGCCGGAGCCGCTCGGCGAACGGCCGCATCCGGTCTATTCGGCGCGCGCGCTGGCTGCCGACCACGGTTTCGACTGGCAGGGCGATAGCGCGCCCCGTCATAGCTGGTCGGACACCGTCATCTACGAAACCCATGTGCGTGGGCTGACCATGCACCCGTCGTCCGGCGTGATGCATCGCGGCCATTATCTCGGGCTGGCCGAGAAGATTCCCTATCTGCAGGCGCTCGGCGTCACTGCGGTGGAGCTGATGCCGGTGCAGGAATTCTGCGAATACGAGATCGGCGCCGGCGGTAAGCCGGTGCGCAACTACTGGGGCTACAATCCGGTCGCGCTGTTTGCGCCGAAGGCGAGCTATGCCGGCGGCAACGACGTGCACGCGGCGCTGACCGAGTTCAAGACCATGGTGCTCGAGCTGCACCGGGCCGGCATCGAGGTCATCCTCGACGTGGTGTTCAACCATACGGCGGAAGGCGGCGAGGGCGGCCCGACTTTCAGCTTCCGCGGCCTCGACAACACGATCTACTATCTGCTGGAGCCGGACAGCGGCCGCTATATCGATTACACCGGTTGCGGCAACACTCTGAACTGCAATCACCCAGTGGTCCGCTCGCTGATCATCGACTGCCTGCGGCAATGGGTGAGCTATTTCCACGTCGACGGCTTCCGCTTCGATCTCGCTTCCATTCTCGGGCGCGACACCGAGGGACGCCTGCTCGCCAATCCGCCGCTCTTGGAGCAGATCGCAGAGGACCCGCTGCTGCATCACTGCAAGCTGATCGCCGAGGCCTGGGATCTCGGCGGCGCCTTCCAGGTTGGCCGATTTCCCGGCCACCGCTGGGCCGAATGGAACAGCCACTTCCGCGATGACGTGCGCCGGTTCTGGCGCGGCGATGCTGGCATGACCGGCGCCTTTGCCACGCGCCTTTGCGGCAGTGCCGATCTCTACCAGAGCCAGCACGAAAGCCCGGTCAACAGCATCAATTTCGTCACTTGCCATGACGGCTTCACGCTCAACGACCTGGTGAGCTACGCCCGCAAGCATAACGAGGCCAACGGCGAGGACAACCGCGACGGTGTGTCCGAGAACTACAGCGAGAACAACGGCGCCGAAGGCCCCAGCGACGATGAGGCAATCGAGAGTCTCCGGCTGCGCCAAGTCAAGAATTTCCTCGTCACCCTGCTGATGTCGCGCGGCGTGCCCATGCTGCTGGGCGGCGACGAATTCCGCCGCAGCCAGCAGGGCAACAACAACGCCTATTGCCAGGACAACGAAATCTCCTGGTACGATTGGGACCTCGCGCAACGTAACGGCGACCTGCAACGCTTCGTCGGCCGCCTGACCGCGTTGCGCAAGGCACATCCGGTGCTGAGCGCGGAAGCCTTCTACAGCGACGCCGACATCCGCTGGTTCGGCGCCGACGGCCGCGCGCCCGAATGGCACGGCCACGACAACTGCATCGGCTGCATGATCCTGGAGGGCCACGGCAATTCGCCCGCGGCGCTCTGCCTCCTGTTCAACGCCGCACTGCATCCCTGCCGCTTCTTGCTGTCGCACCCGCCGGCCGGCCCCTGGCGCGTCGCCATCGACACCGCGCAGACCGGTCCTGCCGATGCGCCGGAGGATGGGCGCACCGTGGGTGACGCGGTCAACCTGGTGGCGCGGTCTTCGCTTGTCCTGACCTGCTGACCGCTACGGCTTCCGGTGGTGCTGGCTACTTGCGCCTGCGCCGTCACCTTTATGGGCTCGATCGCCGTTGGCCGCAGGCCCCGTTCTGGCAAAACCGGCTGTCGCCGAGCTGGGGTATGCGCCTGCCGCAGCCGTTAACAAACCTTTGCAGCTTTGTGGCAATTGACGTCGCTTGACTGGGATCAACGTCGGCACCCGTGCTAGAGGTCACGCGAGTACAATGCGTGATTTGGTGTCGGGCCGGCGCAGTTAAGGTTGCCATGAAATCTCCCCAGTCTTTGGGCACGGCCTGCGGCGCATGAATCCGATCGAGCCTTTCCTGCAAAAGACGCGCATCGCGTATTTCTCGATGGAAATCGCGCTTCGCCCCGAGATGCACACCTATGCCGGCGGCCTCGGCGTGCTGGCCGGCGACACTGCGCGCTCGGCCGCCGACCTGGAACTGCCCATGGTGTTTGTCAGCCTGGTCAGCCGGGCGGGCTATGTTCGCCAGGAGATCGACGCGGAAGGGCGCCAGGTGACGCGGCCCAACCCGTGGGAGCCGGAGAAGTTCACGAGCCGGCTCGACGCCATGGTGGCGGTACCGATCGAGGGCCGCGAGGTATGGATCAGGCCGTGGCTTTACCCCCTGGCTTGCCCCTTGAACCATTACATACCGGTGCTGCTGCTCGATACCGACCTCGAGCAGAACCATCCGGAGGACCGGCAGCTCACCGACCGCCTCTATGGCGGCGGCGACACCTACCGTCTCAAGCAGGAAATCGTGCTCGGCATCGGCGGCGCCCGCATGCTGCAAGCGCTCGGTTTTAATATCGACACCTACCATCTCAACGAAGGCCATGCGGCGCTGCTGACGCTGCATCTCTTGCGCTATTTCCGTCAGCCGCCGGAGGACGTCGGGCCAGGCGAGTCGCCTTACGACCACGCGCAGGTGCGCGAGCGCTGCATCTTCACCACCCATACGCCGGTGGAGGCGGCGTTCGACAAATTCTCCTATCCGCTGGTCCAGCGGCTCATGGATGACTATGTCGAGATCGCGGAGATCAAGCGGTTTGCCGGCGCCGACAACCTCAACATGACGCGGCTGGCGCTGCGCCTGAGCGGGCGCGTCAACGGCGTCTCCGAACGCCACGCCGAGACCACCAGCAAGATCTTCCCGGGCTATCGGGTGCGTGCCATCACCAACGGCGTGCATGCGCCGACCTGGACCCATGC
>JARRNI010000275.1:0-6169 GCA_037385125.1 Pseudolabrys sp. | reverse complement strand
AGCTCGGCTTCGCCCTGCCCGCCCCCGGCGCATACGCGGTCGGCCAACTGTTCATGCCACGCGATCCCGACTGGCGGCAGATCATCCGCGATATCTACGTGGAAATGATCGAGCGCGAAGGCCTGAAACTGCTCGGCTGGCGCGACGTGCCGACCGACAATTCCACGCTCGGCGAGTCGGTCAAGCCGACCGAGCCGGTCCACGTGCAGCTCTTCATCGGACTCGGCGACAAGAAGGTGTCGGAGAGCGATTTCGAACGCCGGCTCTATCTCCTGCGCAAGTCGGTCTCCAATGCGATCTACCGCCGGCGCGACCGGCGCACCTCGGAATATTACCCGGTGTCGCTGTCGTGCCGCACGGTGATCTACAAGGGCATGTTCCTGGCCGACCAGCTCGAGACCTATTATCCCGACCTGCACGACCCGGACTTCGAGTCGGCGCTCGCGCTGGTGCACCAGCGCTTCTCGACCAACACGCTGCCGGCCTGGCCGCTGGCGCATCCCTACCGGATGATCGCTCATAACGGCGAGATCAACACGCTGCGCGGCAACGTCAACTGGATGGCGGCGCGCCAGGCGTCGGTCGCCTCGCCGCTGTTCGGCGACGACATTGAGCGGCTGTGGCCGATCTCCTACGAGGGTCAGTCCGACACCGCCTGCTTCGACAACGCGCTCGAATTCCTGACACAGGGCGGCTATTCGCTCGCCCACGCCATGATGATGATGATCCCCGAGGCCTGGGCGGGCAATCCGCTCATGGATGCGGAGCGGCGCGCCTTCTACGAGTACAACGCCGCGCTGATGGAGCCGTGGGACGGCCCGGCGGCCATCGCCTTCACCAACGGCCGTCAGATCGGCGCCACCCTTGACCGCAACGGCCTGCGCCCGGCCCGTTATCTCGTCACCCGCGACGACCGCATCGTCATGGCGTCGGAAATGGGCGTGCTGAAAATTCCCGAAAAGGACATCGTCAAGAAGTGGCGGCTGCAGCCGGGCATGATGCTGCTGGTCGATCTCGACGAGGGTCGCCTCATTCCCGACACGGAATTGAAGGCGACGCTGGCCAAGAGTCACCCTTACAAGGAATGGCTCGCCAACACGCAGATCGTGCTGGAGGACCTGCCGGCCGCCGTCAACGCGCCGCCGATCTCCAACCTGGCGCTGCTCGATCGCCAGCAGATGTTCGGCTACACCCAGGAGGACCTGAAGTTCCTGATGTCGCCGATGGCCACCACCGGCGAGGAACCGGTCGGCTCCATGGGCAACGACACGCCGATCTCGGCGCTGTCCGACCGGCCGAAGCCCCTCTACACCTATTTCAAGCAGAACTTCGCGCAGGTCACCAACCCACCGATCGATCCGATCCGCGAAGAGCTGGTGATGAGCCTGGTCTCCATCATCGGGCCGCGACCGAATCTGCTCGACATGGAAGGCGCCTCCACCCTCAAGCGGCTGGAGGTGCGCCAGCCGATACTCTCCAACGAGGATCTGGAGAAGATCCGCGAGATCTCCCAGATCAGCGGCGGCGACCATTTCAATTCGCGCACCCTCGACATCACTTTCCCGGCGGAGCACGGCGCCGACGGCATGCGCCCGGCGCTCGACGAGCTGTGCGAGCGCGCCGAAGCGGAAGTGCGCCAAGGCTGCAACATCATCATCCTGTCCGACCGAAAGGCCGGCGCCGACCGCATCGCGATCCCTGCGTTGCTCGCCTGCGCGGCGGTGCATCACCATCTCATCCGCAAGGGCCTGCGCACCTCGGTCGGCCTCGTGGTAGAATCGGGCGAGCCGCGCGAGGTGCATCACTATGCCTGCCTCGCCGGCTACGGCGCCGAGGCGGTCAATCCCTATCTCGCCTTCGAGACGCTGATCGCCGCCAAGGACGACCTGCCGCAGAAGCTGGACGAGCATGAAATTGTCAAGCGCTACATCAAGGCGGTCAACAAGGGGCTGCTCAAGGTGATGTCCAAGATGGGCATCTCCACCTACCAGTCCTATTGCGGCGCGCAGATCTTCGACGCCGTCGGCCTGCGCCAGGATTTCGTTGACCAGTATTTTACCGGCACGCACACCCGCATCGAGGGCGTGAGCCTCGCCGAGATCGCGGAAGAGACCGTGCGCCGCCACCGCGACGCCTTCTCCGATGCGCCGATCTACAAGACGATGCTCGACGTCGGCGGCGACTATGCCGTGCGCGTGCGTGGCGAGGACCATGTCTGGACGGCGCCCACGGTCGCCAGTCTGCAGCACGCGGTGCGCGGCAATTCGCAGGATCATTACCGCGACTTCGCTAAGCTGGTGAACGAGCAGAACGAGCGCCTGCTGACCATCCGCGGGCTATTCGAACTGAAAACCGCCGAGCAGGACGGCCGCCGGGCGATGCCGCTGGAGGAGGTCGAGCCCGCCAAGAACATTGTGTGGCGCTTCTCCACCGGCGCCATGTCGTTCGGCTCGATCTCGCGCGAGGCGCATACCACGCTCGCCATCGCCATGAACCGCATCGGCGGCAAGTCGAACACCGGCGAGGGCGGCGAGGAGCCCGACCGCTTCAAGCCGCTGCCGAACGGCGATTCCATGCGCTCGGCCATCAAGCAGGTGGCCTCCGGCCGCTTCGGCGTCACGACGGAATACCTCGTCAACTCCGACATGATGCAGATCAAGATGGCGCAGGGCGCCAAGCCGGGCGAAGGCGGCCAATTGCCCGGCCACAAGGTCGACAAGGTGATCGCCAAGGTGCGCCATTCGACGCCGGGCGTCGGCCTGATCTCGCCGCCACCGCATCACGACATCTATTCGATCGAAGACCTGGCCCAGCTCATCTTCGACCTGAAGAACGTCAATCCGGCTGGCGACGTTTCGGTGAAGCTCGTATCGGAAGTCGGCGTCGGCACGGTCGCCGCCGGCGTCTCCAAGGCGCGCGCCGACCACGTCACCATTTCCGGCTACGAGGGCGGCACCGGTGCTTCTCCGCTCACCTCGATCAAGCATGCCGGCTCGCCTTGGGAGATCGGCCTGGCCGAGACGCACCAGACGCTGGTCGCCAATCGGCTGCGCGGGCGCATCTCGGTGCAGGTCGATGGCGGTGTGCGCACGGGGCGCGACGTGGTGGTGGGCGCGTTGCTCGGCGCCGACGAATTCGGCTTCGCTACCGCGCCCCTGATCGCGGCCGGCTGCATCATGATGCGCAAGTGCCACCTCAACACCTGCCCGGTGGGGGTGGCGACGCAGGACCCCGTGCTGCGCAAGCGCTTCCGCGGCGCGCCCGAACACGTGGTCAACTATTTCTTCTTCGTCGCCGAGGAAGTGCGCGAGATCATGGCTGCGCTCGGCTTCAAGACCTTCGACGAGATGATCGGGCAGATGCAGATGCTCGACCAGCGCCGCCTGGTGGAGCACTGGAAGGCCAAGGGGCTCGACTTCTCCAAGCTGTTCGTGAAGCCCGAGGCCGAGCCGGGCACCGCGATCTACAATTGCGAGGAGCAGGACCACAAGATCGCGACCATCCTCGACCGCAAGCTGATCGCGGAGTCGCAGGCCGCCCTCGACGGCGGCGCGCCGGTCCGGCTGCAGACCGAAATCCACAACACCGACCGCGCCGTCGGCGGCATGCTGTCGGGCGAGGTCGCCAAGCGCTACGGCCACGAGGGCCTGCCCAAGGGCACCATCCATGTGCGCTTCACCGGCACGGCCGGGCAGAGCTTCGGCGCCTGGCTCGCGCGCGGCATCACTTTTGAGCTCGACGGCGACGCCAACGACTATGTCGGCAAGGGCCTGTCGGGCGGGCGGCTGATCATCCGGCCGCCGGCGGAGTCGGGCGTGGTGCCGGAGGAATCGATCATCGTCGGCAACACGGTGCTGTACGGCGCCATCGAGGGCGAGTGCTATTTCCGCGGCGTCGCCGGCGAGCGCTTCGCCGTGCGCAATTCCGGCGCCATCGCTGTGATCGAAGGCGCCGGCGACCATTGCTGCGAATACATGACGGGCGGGGTGGTGGTCGTGCTTGGGTCGACCGGACGCAATTTCGCCGCCGGTATGTCAGGCGGCATTGCCTATGTGTTGGACGAGAACGACACGTTCAAATCGCGCTGCAATCTGGCCATGGTCGAGCTCGAGGCGGTGCCGCAGGAAGAATTGGTGTCCGACCGGGAATACGGGCACTACCACGACCTGGAAAGCCACGGCCGCGTCGACGTGATGGAGGACCTCACCACCCGGGACGCCGAACGGCTGCACATGCTGATCGCCGAACACGGGCGCCACACGGGCTCCGCCCGCGCCGCCGCGATCCTGGCCGACTGGGAGCGCTACCGCCCGCTGTTCAAGAAAGTGATGCCGGTCGAATATCGCCGCGCGCTCGCCGAGATGGCAAAGGAGAAGGCTGCCACCATGCAGGCCGCTGAGTAAGAATGGGTAAGGTCACCGGCTTCCTCGAAATCGAGCGGCACGATCGCAAGTACGAACCGGTCGCGGAGCGCATCCAGCACTGGCACGAATTCGTGCTCCCGCTGCCGGAGCAGGAATTGCGCGACCAGGCCGCGCGCTGCATGGACTGCGGCGTGCCCTATTGCCACGGGCTTTCCCGCATTACCGGCGCGCCCACCGGCTGTCCGGTCAACAATCAGATTCCGGACTGGAACGACTTGGTCTATCGCGGCCATTGGGAAGAGGCCGCGCGCAATTTGCATTCGACCAACAATTTCCCGGAAGTGACCGGCCGCGTGTGCCCGGCGCCGTGCGAGGCGTCCTGCACGCTCAACATCGACGAGAACCCGGTCACCATCAAGACCATCGAATGCGAGATCGCCGACCGCGCCATTACGCAGGGGCTGAAGCCGGAGAATTTCGCGCCCAAGACCGGCAAGAAAGTCGCCGTGGTCGGCTCGGGTCCGGCGGGCATGGCCTGCGCGCAGCAATTGGCGCGGGCGGGCCATGAGGTGCATGTCTACGAGCGCTGGGCCAAGGCCGGCGGGCTGATGCGCTACGGCATCCCCGACTTCAAGATGGAGAAGATCCACGTCGACCGCCGCGTCGCGCAGATGGAGGCGGAAGGCGTGACCTTCCACTACGGCGCCGACGTCGGCGTCAACGTGCCCGTCGACAAGCTCGTCAATGAGCACGACGCGGTAGTGCTCGCCGGCGGCGCCGAGAAGCCGCGCGACCTGCCGATCCCCGGCCGCGAGCTCAAGGGCATCCATTTCGCCATGGAGTTTCTGCCGCAGCAGAACCGCCGCGTGTCGGGCGAGCCGCCGGGCGACGCCGCGCCGATCCTAGCCACGGGCAAGAAGGTGGTGGTGATCGGCGGCGGCGACACCGGCTCCGACTGCATCGGCACTTCGATCCGTCAGGGCGCGGTCTCAGTGACCAATTTCGAGATCATGCCGCAGCCGCCCGAGCACGAGAACAAGATGCTCACCTGGCCGGACTGGCCGCTCAAGCTGCGCATCTCGTCGAGCCACGAGGAAGGCGCGCAGCGCGAGTTCGCGGTGCTGACGCAGGAATTCTCCGGCGAGAACGGCCAGGTGACGAAGCTGCATTGCATCCATGTGGATGCCAAGCTCAAGCCGGTGCCGGTCACCGAGTTCGAGATCGAGGCGGATCTGGTGCTGCTGGCCATGGGCTTCGTGAGCCCGCTGCACGAGGGCATGATCAACGCGCTCGCACCCGAGCTCGACCAGCGCGGCAACGTGAGGGCCGACACCGAGGCCTACGCCACCTCGATCCCGAAGGTGTTCGCCGCCGGTGACATGCGGCGCGGCCAGTCGCTGGTGGTGTGGGCGATCCGCGAAGGCCGGCAAGCGGCCCACGCGGTCGACAAGTTCCTGATGGGCTCGACCACGCTGCCGCGCTGAGCCGTTCAATCGCCCCGGATTTTCCTGGGCAACCTCCCAAACGGGCCCGGCGGCCTGCCCCGCTTTTTCGCAGGGCCTGTGACATTTCCGCTCTACTGCCGCGCAACAACTTACGCTAGCATAGCCGGAAATGGGGGGCTCCGGCGGTGCGTTTGCGTGGCGTCTTGGCAGGGTTGAGTGCAGCGCTGGCGCTGGCCGCCTGCGCGCAAAACGCCAACCATCTGAACACCCACTATCTCGATCGCTTCGCCACGCGCAAGCCGACGCTGACCGCGTTCACCGTGTGCCACGGCTTCGGCTGCGCCGAGCGCTCGCACGCGA
>JARRNI010000274.1:0-6180 GCA_037385125.1 Pseudolabrys sp. | reverse complement strand
CCAGGCGATGCGCCTGTTCAAGGGCGGCGGCGCCGTCGACCGCAACGGACTGATGACCATCGAAGCCGAGGATATAACGAAAAGTCGGATTTTCGCATCCTGACGGCAGAAGCCGGGGGTGCAAAAGGGGGAAGCGTGATGTCGAGCCATGTTCGTCTTGATCAGTATCTGAGCGACTGGGCAAAGGGCGACAGTTCGCGCGAGCCGGTGGCCAAGACCGTCGTCGCGCTGGCGAGCGCCTGCATGGAAATCGCCGATCTCGTCGCCGCCGGTCCGTTGTCTGGCGAGCTTTCGCTTTTGCAGGCGGACAAGCTTGGCGGCGACTTTCAGACCGAGCTCGATATCCTCGCCAACACGCATCTTGTTGACGCGCTGCGGAGCGCGCCGGTCGCCGCGGTCGCCTCGGAGGAGCTGGACGTGCCGGTCGAGCTCAACCCCGGCGCGCCGATCGTCGTCGCCCTCGATCCGCTCGACGGCTCTTCTAACATCGATACCAACGTGTCGATCGGCACCATCTTTTCGCTGCTGCCAACGATTCCTCCCGGCAGCGGCGCAGAACCGGCGGCGTTCCTGCGTCGCGGCCACGAGCAGGTCGCCGCCGGTTACGTCCTGTACGGTCCGCAGACCTCGCTCGTGCTGACGGTGGGCGCGGGAACCGACATCTTCACCCTGGACCGGGCGAGCGGCGCCTTTGTGCTCACCCGGCCGCAGGTGCAGATCCCGCCGGTCAGCAACGAGTTCGCCATCAACGCCTCCAATGTCCGGCACTGGGCCGACGAGGTGCGCCAGTGGTTCGACGACTGCATCGCCGGCGCCGAGGGCCCGCGCGGGCGCAATTTCAATATGCGCTGGATTGCCTCCATGGTGGCGGAGGCGCACCGCATCCTGGTGCGCGGCGGCGTCTATATCTATCCGGGCGACGCGCGCGAGGGCTATCGCAGCGGCCGTCTGCGCCTGGTCTACGAGGGCAATCCGATCGCCTTCCTGATGGAGCAGGCGGGCGGCGTCGCTTCGACCGGGCGCGAGCGCATCCTCGACCGGGTTCCGCGCATGCTGCACGAGCGCGTGCCGCTGATCTTCGGCTCGCGCGAGGAGGTGGCGCGGCTCGAGCGTCATCACATCGAGCCCTATCCGTCGGGGTCGCCCCTGTTCGGCCGGCGCGGCCTGTTCCGCGCCTGAGGCGGTTCCTTTGAGATGGCGGCCGGAGAGGGCCTATCGTGTCGATAAAGCATCCCATCATTTCCATCACGGGCTCGTCGGGCGCCGGCACGACGTCGGTGAAGAAGACGTTCGACGAGATCTTCCGCCGCGAGAACATCAAGGCCGCCTTCATCGAGGGCGACGCTTTCCATCGCTATGACCGCAAGGGGATGCGCCAGGCGATGGAGTGCGCGCAGAAAACTGGCAACCACCATTTCAGCCATTTCGGTCCCGAGGCCAACCTGATCGACGAGCTGGAGGCGGTGTTCCGCGAATATTCCGAACATGGCACCGGGCGCACGCGCCACTACATCCACAACGAGGACGAGGCCGAACAATACGGCTGCGATCAGGGCACCTTCACCGACTGGAAGCCGCTGGAGGAGGACACCGACCTTCTGTTCTACGAGGGCCTGCACGGCGCGGTGGTCACCGAGACCGCCAATACCGCGCGCTATGCCGACCTCAAGATCGGGGTGGTGCCGGTGATCAATCTGGAATGGATCCAGAAGATTCACCGCGACAAGGGGGAGCGCGGCTACACCCAGGAAGCGGTGGTCGACACCATCCTGCGCCGCATGCCGGATTACGTGAACTACATCTGCCCGCAGTTCACCGAGACCGACATCAACTTCCAGCGTGTGCCGACGGTCGACACCTCCAACCCGTTCATCGCGCGCTGGATCCCGACGCCGGACGAATCGATGGTGGTGATCCGCTTCCGCAGTCCGCGCGGCATCGATTTCGTCTACCTCGTCAAGATGATCCACGACAGCTTCATGTCGCGGGCCAATTCCATCGTCATTCCTGGCAACAAGCTCGATCTCGCCATGCAGCTCATCCTGACGCCGATGATCCTGCAGCTCATGGAGAAGAAGAAACGCGCCGGATAGGGAAGGAAACTCGATGAACGTCGCCCCGCAGGAATTGCATGCCGGACTGACCGAGCCCACGAGCGCCGCCCTGCGCGCGCTGGCCATGGACATGGTGGAGGCCGCCAAGTCCGGCCATCCCGGCGCGCCGCTCGGCCTGGCCGACGTCATGACCGTGCTGTGGCGCCGTCATCTGCGCCACCATCCGGGCAATCCGGCCTGGCCCGACCGCGACCGCTTCGTGCTGTCGAACGGCCATGCCTCGCCGCTGCTCTACGCGCTCTTGCACCTTACCGGCTACGACCTGCCGGTCGAGGAGCTCAAGCGCTTCCGGCAGCTGCATTCCAAGACGCCGGGCCATCCCGAATTTGGCGTCACCGTCGGCATCGAGACCACCACCGGCCCGCTTGGCCAGGGCTTCGCCAATGCGGTCGGCATGGCCATCGCCGAGAAGACCTTGGCCGCCCAGTTCAACCGGCCCGGCCACCAAATCGTCGACCATCGCACCTTCGTGGTGGTGGGCGACGGCTGCCTGATGGAAGGCATCAGCCACGAGGCGGCCTCGCTCGCCGGCCGGCTAGGCCTCGGCAAGCTGATCGCGCTTTACGACGACAACGGCATTTCTATCGACGGTGATGTGTCCGAATGGTTCCCCGACGACACGCCGAAGCGCTTCGAGGCTTATGGCTGGCACGTGGTGCGCGACATCGATGGGCACAGCCAGATCGCGGTTGAGCAGGCGCTGGCCAAGGCGGCGGCCGAGACGGAGCGCCCGACCCTCATCTGCTGCAAGACGGTGATCGGGCGCGGCGCGCCTACCAAGCAGGGCCATCAGGACACCCATGGCGCCCCGCTCGGCGCTGAAGAGGTCGCGCGCACCCGCGCGGCGATTGACTGGCCGCACGAGCCCTTCGTGGTGCCGCCGCAGGTGGCCGAGGCCTGGAACGGCTGGCAGCAGGGCACCGCTCTCGAGGCCGACTGGCAGCGCCGTTTCGAGGCCTATCGGGCGGCCCATCCGGAGTTGGCGGCCGAATTCCTGCGCCGCGTCTGGGGCGAGCTACCGCCCGCGTTCGGTGGTGTGGCGGCCGACCTCGTCGCCAAGACCGATGCCAAGGCCGAAGCAATCGCCACCCGCAAGGCGAGCCAGAACGCGCTCGCCGCGCTTTCGCAGGCGTTGCCCGAGTTGTTCGGCGGCTCCGCAGATCTGTCCCATTCCAACCTGACCAACCATCCGCTCACCAGCCCGATCACCCGCGACGCGGCCGGTAACACGGTGTTCTTCGGCGTGCGCGAATTCGGCATGGCGGCGATTTGCAACGGGCTGGCGCTGCACGGCGGGTTCTTGCCCTATGCCGCCACCTTCCTGGTGTTCTCCGACTATGCGCGCAACGCGCTGCGCATGAGCGCGCTCATGCGACAGCGGGTGGTTTACGTGCTCACCCACGATTCCATCGGGTTGGGCGAGGACGGCCCCACCCATCAGCCCATCGAGCACGTGGAATCGCTGCGTCTCATTCCCGATCTCGACGTCTGGCGCCCCTGCGACGCGGTGGAGACCGCGGTGGCGTGGACGGAAGCGGTCGAGCGCAGCGACGGCCCGAGCGTGCTCGCCCTTTCGCGCCAGGGGCTGCCGCACCAGCCGCGGACGCTCTCGCAACGCGAAGATATCGCGCGCGGCGGCTACGTGCTGATCGAGCCCGCCACGACGCCCGTCGCGGCAGTCGTCGCCACCGGCTCCGAGGTGAAGCTCGCGCGCCAGGCGGCCGAGCAGCTCGCCGCCGAAGACATCCCCGTGCGCGTCGTCTCCATGCCCTGCGTCGACCGTTTCGAGCGTCAGGAACAGGCTTGGCAGAACCGTGTGCTGCCGCCGCATCTGCCGGCGATCGTCGTCGAAGCCGGCGCCACGCGCGGCTGGTACCGCTACGCCGGCCGCAACGGCGCGGTGATCGGGCTCGACCGTTTCGGCGAGTCGGGGCCGGAGAAGGAATTGTTCAAATATTTCGGCTTCACGCCGGAGCGCGTGGCCGACGCGGTGCGCGCCGCGGTCGGCCACCATACCCTCGTCCCCAATTGTTGAACGCCTTAACGGAGCAGACCCAATGCCGCTGGTTTCAATGCGTCAATTGCTCGATCACGCCGCCGAGCAGGGCTACGGCCTGCCGGCTTTCAACGTCAACAACATGGAGCAGATCAAGGCGATCATGGAGGCGGCGCGCGAAACGCAGAGTCCGGTGATCCTGCAGGGCTCCGCCGGCGCGCGCAAATATGCCGGCGAGCCGTTCCTGCGCCACCTGGTCGCTGCCGCAGTCGAGGCCTATCCGGAAATTGCCATCGTCATGCATCAGGACCACGGCGCCTCGCCGCAGGTCTGCATGGGCGCGATCCGCTCCGGCTTCACCTCGGTGATGATGGACGGCTCGCTCAAGGAAGACGCCAAGACGTCGGCCGACTACGACTACAATGTCGGCGTTACCCGCAAGGTGGTGGAGCTTGCGCATGCGGTCGGCGTGTCGGTGGAAGGCGAGCTCGGCTGCCTCGGTTCGCTCGAGACGCTGCAGGGCGACAAGGAAGACGGCCACGGCGCCGAGGGGAAAATGTCACGCGAACAATTGCTCACCGACCCCGACGAGGCCGCGCGCTTTGTCGACGAGACGCAATGCGACGCCTTGGCGATCGCGATCGGCACCTCGCACGGCGCGTACAAGTTCAAGCGCCAGCCGACCGGCGACATCCTGGCGATCGATCGCATCAAGGAAATCCACGCGCGGCTGCCCAACACGCATCTGGTGATGCACGGCTCCTCGTCGGTGCCTCAATACCTGCTGCAGGAGATCCGCGCCTATGGCGGCGACATCCCGGAGACCTATGGCGTGCCAGTGGCCGAAATCCAGGAGGGCATCCTCCACGGCGTGCGCAAGGTGAATATCGATACCGATATCCGACTCGCCATGACCGCCGCCATGCGCCGCGCCATGAAGAAGAATTCGCGCGAATTCGACCCGCGCAAGTTCTTGCAGGCGGCGATGGACGAGACCACGAAGGTCTGCATGGACCGGTACGAAGCCTTCGGCTCCGCCGGCCAGGCGCCTAAAATCCGCCCGATCGACCTCGATACCATGGCCCAGCGCTACCGCAGTGGCGAACTGCGCCAGATCGTCAATTCGGCACGGGCGCCGGTTGCTATGGCCGTGTAGGGGCGGCGCGAGCAGGACGCGGGGGCCGGCCCAATCGGCCCTTGCGTCGTATCGTAATTATTGAATATAAGTTGCAACAAGCGCCACGGCCAAGAATGGCGCCTATATGAATGAACGGATGGAAACCGGGAGCGGCTTATTGCGATGGATGGGCTCAGCGTAACTACGATCGTCGGCCTCGGCGGCTTTGCGGTCGGTCTCGTGTTCGGCGGCGTCGTGCAGCGCACCAATTTCTGCACCATGGGTGGCATTTCCGACCTGGTGCTGATGGGCGACGGGCGCCGCTTCCGTGCCTGGCTGTTGGCGATCGCGGTGGCGATCATCGGGACCCAGGCGCTCTATTTCGGCGGCGTCATCGACATCGACAAGTCGATCTACCTCACGCCTAATCTGGGCTGGCTCGGCGCCATCGTCGGCGGCGCCATGTTCGGCTTCGGCATGACGCAGACCGGCGGCTGCGCCAGCAAGACGCTGGTGCGCCTCGGCGGCGGCAACCTCAAATCGCTCGTCGCCATGGTCGTGCTCGGCATCTTCGCCTACATGACGCTGCGCGGGCTCTTGGCGCTGCCGCGGCTGCAGATCGAGACCACCAATATCGACCTCACCGCGCGCGGCCTGCACAACCAGAATCTCGGCGAGATAGTCGGCATGGCGCTCGGCATTCCGGCGGCCTATGCCCGCGCCGGCGTTGCCGCCCTGGTCGCGCTGCTGTTCCTGGTGATCTGCTTCAAGGACGCCAGTTTCCGCCGCAGCCCGGCCAATATCACCGCGGGCGTGGTCATCGGGTTGACCGCCATCGGCGGCTGGCTGGTCACCGGCGTACTGGCCAAGGACGAGTTCAATCCGATCCCGCTCTCTTCGATCACCTTCGTGGCGCCGGCCGGCGACAGCCTGCAATATCTGATGACCTATAC
>JARRNI010000273.1:772-9603 GCA_037385125.1 Pseudolabrys sp. | reverse complement strand
ACATAAGCCCTGCGGTTCTGGGCCTCTGCCTCGCCCGCGATCGTCGGCTGAGCAGGAAGCTGAAGCACCGTTGCTTGCTGGCCTTCCCGTAGCCTTGTTAGCAGAACGATATGCCCATCTGGAAATTCGAGCGCATCGTGGTGCCTCCACGGATCGTCCTTATTCACTTGTCGGAAGACCGCTATCGCGTGAGCCAGCGGTTGCGCCTTCCAACTGCGGAGAAGGCCGAAACCAGAAACTTGCACCGGGCCTGAAAATGCAAGCTCGGTGCCCGGAAGAACGCAAACCGCCACTGCGGCATCTTCCGTCGCGGCAAAGCCTCGTGTACCGGTACCGAAATCGCGTGTGGTGAGTTTGTCGCCCACCTTCGCAGGCCGTGACCTGATGTTTTTTAGGCTGTAGTCGCACATCGCTGGAACCTCCATGTCGGAAGCCCCTCAGCCGCCTAAAGGCTAGCATATTGGCGATCCTGTCGCATCACAAAATCGAGCGACAAAGGACTTAGTTGTGCATCGCACTGACCCCTTTGTCTTCATTTGCAATGTATCGTCAACTAAAGACATCGCAGCGCAAATAACTGCCGGATTGATGCGCAATTCGAATTTCTCTTCTCTATGTTGCGTGGGTGATCATTAAAGACAGGGGCCTTTATGGCAAAAACCGCTAGGAAGATTAAAAAGCCGAAGCCGTGGACCAAAGAAGACCTTCGCGCACTGAAGGCGTACTCGAAAGCAAAGACACCAGTGGTTGAAATTTCCAAGCAAATGAAGAGAACCGTTGGTGCTTTGCGCCAGCAGGCGATTAGGCTCGGAATTGGCCTCGGCCATCGACGGTAGAACTCTGGCTCTTCACGGGGTATTGGTTTGAAATGAAAGAGGCGGCCCGCAGCGTCTTGGCTGCATTGCCGTATGCAACGGCAAAAGCCGGCGAGGGTGCGGACAGGTGACGTTGCCCTCAGCTTTGGAAACACGCCAAGGACCTCTGCGATCCTATTGCTAGCCTAATGGCTACATAATCAACCCATGAGAGGCCGCGGCACTCGCCCGAATATGCTGGATTTGTTCTCGCGCCCGTCAGCCCGAGAATCTGAATCCGTGTCACCGGCGCCACCTACACGGCATGTGTTACCCAAGGACCTACCCAATGCTATCAAGCAACTCAGGGATGACGAGCTTGAGCGACTATTGGATGCTGTGGCTGCCGAGCAGAAGGTTCGCGGCAAGAAGCCAGAAAAAACATTCTCAGATAAGAGGCAAGTCGAGTTGGCTGGTGTTACCTTGACACCTTCAAAGATGAACGCAGTTCGCGCCGCCTTCAAAGCTGGCTTTAGACCATCGCAAATTGCGCGACAGTTCGGTCTCTCCCAGACGGATGTGCGAAAGGTATTAACAAGTGGTCGCGAGTGAGTAGAGCCAAATGCCTTTGGTCGCCCACTCAGAAAATGCTACGCCAGTATCGAGCTTGAACTATACGCACTGCAAAAAAGAAACTGCTTCCGAAAACAATCCTACTGACCCGCCGACGCTTCATGGGAAAGCGAATTCAAGCACGGCGACCATGTCAATACGCGCACGCTTCCGAGGTCGAGGTGGATTATCAGTGCTGGCGCGCGCCACCTTCGGCTCTCGCGCGCTGTCGCCTCGATACCACCCAAACCTTTCTGTCAGGGACAGTGATGCCGGTACCCGTCGTAGCCTAAATAAGTCTGACTAGCGGGATCGTAGGAGCGGTAGTGTTGCTCGCACCAGGCGACGCTCGGCGCATAATAGCCGGGTCCGGGCTCATACGCATAAGAGCCGTAACCGGGACCGTAATAATAAGGCGCGGCCAGCGCTCCACCAAGTAGCGCGCCCGCAGCAAAACCGCCGCGCCCCAGCCACCGTGATAACCGTGATAGCCGTGATAGCCGTGATAGCCACCGTGGAATCCGCCATGGTAGCCACCGTGAAAACCGCCATGAGGCGCGGCCATTGCTGCCGGAGTTGCAGCCAGGAAAAGCGCCGCCGTCACCGCCAATGCTGTCGTTCCGATTTTAGAAGCCATTTATGCCTCCGTGGTTTGCAGGATCTAGCTTGCCAACGCTGCCCACCTCGGTGCGTTCCCCACGTGCGGTCGAGTTCCACGGATCGAACCGGGGCCGTCAAGGATCGGTCCGTCGCAAGCGTGTTGGCGCGGGTACCCATTGAGCGGATGCCGCCGCGCTGAGTTTGTTGGCAGTGAATCAACAACTGGTAGAGGACTTCGAGCGCAGAGAAGTCCACCTCGCGTGACGCCGCGCACCACGCCGCAAAATCGGAACAAATTTGCTTAGCGATCAGGGCTTCGCTGTGTTCGGCCGCCCGGATTCGGCGCGCCAGGTTCACCGGGGCCGCCCGGCCGATTGGCTGTTGCCGGCGCCGGTATTGTAGTGTGCAGCTTGGCCACCTTATCGATCAGCGTGCTGGCTGCATCCACGCAGTCCTGCATACTTTTACCGGCGGGGCATTGAATATCGATGCGCGCGTTGCCGCGGACGAAGCGGAAATGTGCGCCACGCTGCAGCTCCCGCGATTGACCAAAGCGGCCGTGCGCTCTGGCCATCGAGCCAGGTCCGCGGCCCATCATCCAACCCGGTCCGCCATGCATCATCATCCAGCGCGAATGGGGACCCATCATCCATGGTCCCCGCCAGCCATAGCCGTAATACGGACCCCATCCTCCCCAGCCGCCGCCCGAACCCCACTGACTACTGGAACTGCTTCCGGAAGAATACGCAAGCGCCGCCGGCGCAGAACCAAGCATGACGGCAAGTGCAGTGGCCGACGCCATTAGGAAGAACTTCATGACCATACTCCCGATTTAGCGCCCCGCCGACGCACAACGACTATGTGATCGCGGTCGTTCCACGCTGCTCTCCCAGCTTGCTATTTTCACAGCGAAGCTGGCCTCTTATTCGATCACCTCGGCGCTCGGAGTAGATTGACCTGACTCAATGCGGCGGTCGGCGTGGTGTTACCTTTTCGCGCTCTACTGCTACCATCATCAGGCATTCAAGATTGAAACTTGAGTCCGCTCTTACCCTCATTGCCGACATCAACTCGCGGCGTGGATTGGCAGAGATGGGCCATTTGCTGACTCATGCAGCGCGCTGCCCACGCGGCGCTGGATGCGATAACTAAGATCAAGGAGGAAAACGAGGAAATCGCGCTCGTCATAGCCGATCAGCGAATGCCTGAGGTAACGGGCAGAGATCCCCTGGCAAAGGTTCGCGCTATTCTGCCCACGGCGAAGCGGGCGCTGATGGTCAGTTGGGGCAACCACGAGGCATCGCCCACGATTTTGCAGGCTTGCGCGTTAGGCGAGCTCGACAATTACCTTTACAAACCCTGGGCTCCGACAGAGGTGCATCTTTACCCGCTGAAAAGCGAGTTTCTTGCGGAATGGACCCGCCTCCATCGGCCGGGAATGGAGCTCAGTCACATCGTGGGGGAGGAGCAGGCCCCACGCTCAATCGAGAGTCGCAAACTGCTTAATCGCAACAGCATCCCCTTCGGGTTCCACCAAGCTGGCTCGATCGCAGCTGACCGACTGGTCCAGGAACACGGCGCCAAATTGACGATGCTGCCGGTCGTATTCCTGCACGACGGCTCAATCCTGGTGGACCCGACGGATGCGCAAACACCTGGGGTCCACCGCCTGTGGTGAAGGCCTCAGCCTGACAGGCAAGGCACGCGGGCGAGGCCGAACTTCAGCCTTGACCCGGAACAGGTAGTATGCGGTTCAATGCCGCCCACAAATTTTGACGTTTTTTCCGCGTCCGTTCGGGGTTATTTTCGACCTTGACCGTTGGGTTTGTCTCCCAGTCGATTTCCGCTTTGCCCCGAAAGTCGACCTTTGAGGGCCATTCCGACCGCGTGCGCGTTTTTAAGCCGGCCGAGTACGACGATGACGACGTTATTCTCGCGACGATGCTGGACGCTGGAGGCCTAGCGCCTCGGCGCATATAGCGGGCCGCAAAAACAGGCGACCCGCCGCCTTTGGGCGTGACGGGATTTCTATGGGCCCGTGGTGCATACTGCATTAGGCCAACACCGATGAAAGGGCGACCGAAATGGCTACTGGGACCGTGAAATTCTTCAATGCTGAGAGGGGCTACGGCTTCATCCGACCGGAGGACGGGGGCCCCGACGTGTTTGTACACGTGTCCGCCGTCGAGCGGAGCGGGATGAAGGCGCTCGCCGAAGGCATGCGCGTTGGCTTCGACCTAGAAGCAGATCGAACGGGCAAGTCGCGGGCAGCGAACCTGCGGCTGCTATAGCGGCGGGAGATGCCATCATCGACTAAGGCGACCAAGGCCAAGCTGAAGACCAAAAACCCTGCGGCGCCAGGTTAGGTTATCTGCGGATCATGGATGGCACGTTTTGATATGCCCAACGGCTCCTACAGCCTCGCCGAATTCCCGCTCAATATGGTCGAGCTTGCCTGCGACAAGTGCGGCCGTCACGGACGGCTGCGCAAGGCGCGCCTAATCGAGCAATATGGCCCGGACATTCCGCTGCCCGACCTGCGGGTAGCGATCGCTAAGTGCGAGCGCGCGGGCAAGATGTCGGACGGATGCGGGGTGTACTACGTGGCGCTGGCGGCGGCGCGTCTTCCTGATTGCCAATGTCCGCCACGAGTCCGCTCATCCCCACTAGGCGGACATAGAGCTTGATGGAGTTAGGCGGAGCAAAAATCGAGCAAAATCAGAGCGTTTTTTCTACCGAACTCCGCGCGGCTTTACTGAACTTTATCTCATGCGGGGGTAATGAGGGGGTAATCCACCCCTTTAGGAGCCCGTCCGATGCCCCGCACTCTGCACAAACTGAACGCCGCCTTCGTCAAAAAGGTCGTCAACCTGCCGACCGCCGAACGCGCCGCGCTTCGGCCTCGCCGTCATTCCGATGGCGGTAATCTGTACCTCTCGACCAAGCGGGGCGGCGCGGCCTTCGTCTTCAAGTACACGCAAAGCGGCACGCGCAATAGCAAGGAGGTCCCCATCGGCTCCGCGTTCTCGATGACGCTCACGCAAGCCCGCGAGAAGGCCGACGCGTTGCGCAAGGCCGACGGCGATGTCGCGAGCGCCCACCAAAAGGCCCGGGAGGCCGTGCTCAATCAAACGACCTTCGGCGCCTATGCCGTCAAGGTCGCGCCCGATCTTACTCGGACGCTCCGCCATGAGAAGAGCCGCCGGGCATGGCTCGCCGCTCTTGAGAAGCACGCCGCCCCGTTGTGGTCGATGCTTCTCGATGCCATCGAGCCCCATCACGTCGCCGAGTGCATCCGGCCCATTTGGATTGAGAGCCGCACCACAGGCGACATGGTGCGCCGCGCGATTAAAGACGTGCTCGCGTCCGCCAAGGCCCGAGGACTCGCTCACTTTGCAAGTAATCCCGCCGACATGGAAACGATGCAAGCAATCCTCGGGCGTCGTCATGACAAGAAGGTCAACGGGCGCGAGTACCAACCGTACAAGAAGACGCCCACAACCTATAAGAAGCTTGCCGCGCGTGACCGCGTGACCGCGTGATCGCTGACGCTGCGCGCTTCATGATCCTTTGCGGTGTTCGGACGATTGAGGTTAGGAGATTGACGTGGGGGCAGTTTGACATCCCGTCCGCGACATGGACCGTGCCCGCCGACGGCGAGGCCAAGTACAAGACCGGGCGCGCAACTACCATCGCGTTGTCGCCCGCTGCGCTTGCCATAATCAAGAAGATGCAATCGGGCGCACAATGTCAGTACGTATTTAATCGCAAGGGGAAGCCTCTCGGCCAAAAGGCGATTATCCGGGAGCTTCGCGCGTGCGGCGTCGTCGAGACGAGCCATGGGTTTAGGAGTACAGTGAAAGTTTGGGGAATGAAAGAGGCCGGTTACAGTGCCGCGCTTATGAACAAGGTACTCGGTCACGTTCATGGCGACGAGAACGAGACCGCCGCCGACCGAGCATACGCTCACAGTGAGGCATATCTCGAAGAGCGTCGCCCGATAATGCGCGCATGGGCAAAGTACCTCGGCGCGTAACGCGTCGGGGCGCTCTAACAAACGCGGCGGGCCATCGAGCCCGCCGCTTTTATTTTGTCTTGCGCCTCAGCCGCTCGTGGAGGTCACCGTTCTGCCGGAGCCAGCCATTGCAGCACAATCCAGTGCAAGAGATTGCCGACGCTCCCCCAGTCGCGCGCGGCGGCTCGACGTGCGGTAAGGTCCGCGACACTCAACCACGCCGCTTTACAAATCCGCTGTTCTACCGCTCAGCCAACCAGGCTTTCGGCAATCAATTCAACTACTTATCTCCGACCGTCGCGCAACGGCATTGCCGGTGACAGACGCGACTGAATCAAAAGTACAATTTCACACTACCGGCGAAACTCGGCCCGTCCAAAGATTCCGATAAAAGGGCAGATTGCAAAGGCGCGCTATTTATCTGTATGTCGGTTCGTAGGTAGATCAGACCCCGAATGTTTGCTCATTTTCAATACCCGCGCGCAACGTGTGCGCTGACAGTTTACGAGCCGTTTGGCACGCGTGGCCCGTCTGGCATGTAAGGAAGGGATAAGCTTTGCCGTGAGCCTGACCGACACTTTCGACAACCTTGCGGTATCATTGTGTGGGGAATTGATGCGCGCAAGAACTCACAGGGTGTTGATTGTGCAGCCACGGCCGCGGAAATAACGCCTGTTAGGCTCTTTCTGTCCCGTCTGAATGAACTTACGGGAGAAGCGGTCTCCCCCATTGTCGACGGCGTTCGTCATAAAATAATCGAGACCACACCAGATAGCGGCTTTAGCGTAACGCTTGTGCCCGAAAGCATATCCGGGCCCTACATGGCAAAGCTTGGCGAGGACCGATATTATAAGAGAAGTGGCGACAGCTTTTATCGCATGGAGCACTTCGATCTTGAAGATATGTTTGGTCGTCGCCAGAAGCCTCATTTGAATACGCACCTTAGCGTTGTTCCCGTTCTACAAGATTATTCTCAGGAGGAAATGCGGATAACTCTTGAAAATGATGGGCGCGCAATTGCAAAACATGTCAGCCTAGTAGTGCAGCTGGAAAATGCTGATATCACTTCGGTCGGCGGCGATATTTGAAACATATCAAATCTAAATGATGGTCAACAGACCGCATCATATAACAACAATCAGGGTGTTATTCATCCGAATGGAGCGAGAGTTTCCGTTGGGTATGTTCGTTTGCGTAGGCAAAATCCCAATGAAAATGCCACGTTCCGGGTATCCTCATCTTGCGAAAATGCGCGCACCGAGACTTCCGAGTTTATTTTTCCTCCTCGTCCGCCGTCATCGAACGCCGCTCAGTAGTCGGTGCCGTTAGCATCCTTTAACAACCATCTGCGCCGGTAACACTGACGAATCTGGCGCGCGACTTCATATATCAGATTTCGATGTCATAGTCCGGATGGAGCGAAGCGAAATCCGGGGCAAGCGTATCGACTTAGACAGGCTGGTAAACGTACCAATGCCAACGACACACGTGAAGATTTAGCGAGCAAGTAGCACGGGCGAAGCGCAGCGAAACCCGGGGGTGGCCCGCAAGCTCAAGCTGGTGAGCTAAGAACATACTCCTTTACCCAGCCTCGCTGGCAGAGTGATCCGTTACATCCGGACTGCCAATTCACTAAGAATCCTGTCCCCGCACCAGCCGTAACGCCGAATAGATTTGAAGGCGTGAAATCAAACGAAAGCTTACTTGAGGTCGCGCTGAGTCCTAATGAATTTGTGAAAATTATTCCAGAATTTCCATTAGTGAACGTGTGTGAGTAAGATCCGAATTCTGCTGTTATGTCCCATGACACGATGTTGCCTGCGGTCAGCGTTCCGATAGTCCCGTCCGTTGTAATCGCTCCAGTAACGCTCCCTGTCCCATACCCTTGATCAATTGTCAGAAGGTCATCGGTCAATGAGTAAGTTATCATCGATGCCTCAGCCTGGGATCCAAATACGAACACGATGACCGCAGCAGCGCAGAACAACTTCGCTTTCATTGTCCCCTCCCTTGAAGGTTTGCCCAGCCGCATCGCGCCCCTTCGAAATGATACGCCCCTTTGGGAGGCCGCCACAATAGTAGTAGATATACCAAGGCGAGGTCACGATTGCGCACGGATCCTACGCGGATCGAGCAGCGGTAAGCTATTGAAAAACATTAGAGCCGGTGCGAACTGCCCGGGCCGAAGAAGCAATGCGCGCGGTACTCGGGCTTGCTGAGCGCCTCATTGTGCCATGATCAAAAACTGCACCATTTCGCGGATAGCCAGCATGTTCGCCTCCTTCAGTTTCGGAGGCGTGCGGCCGAGCATAGACACTGGCTCTCAAGCCACCCGGTTGCCAGACAACCTCGTTGGCGGGGATTCATCCGGTTGATTTGTACGTCTCGATTATGCCCGCCAGAATAGCCCCAGCATGGAGGCTGCGAGCGCGGTTGTAGTGCTCCTCGGTGATTCGCTTGTCCCGATGCCCTAACACCCCGGTTGCGAGATGAGGGGTTGAAGAGCCTAAAAGGGCTGCTGTAGTAGCCGCTGCCATTCGGAACAAATGCGGAGATACGTCGACGCCCAATGTTTGCTCGGTGATCTTCGAGATTAGTGTGCCCATATTCTTGATGGTGAATTGGCGGCCTGTGGTTAAGGAGAGCCAGAATGCAGAGTCTTGGGTGTGTTCTCCAAGCAGTATAGGGCGGTACTTTTCGACATATCGGTCGATGATCTCGGTCATGAACTCCGGCACGCGCCGTTCGTCGCGGCGGCGAGTCTTCGTCTTCTTAACGTCGATAATGAGCCACCAGCGGTCGCCCATTTT
>JARRNI010000273.1:0-741 GCA_037385125.1 Pseudolabrys sp. | reverse complement strand
GGCGAAGTTCTTAATTCTGAGCGGGTGCAAGGCCAACAGCGCGATCATGAGGCCGTTACGAACGCCTTGCGCTCGTCGCTTTGGCGTCGAAGGAAAACGCTCGGCTTCCTGGATTAGCGTGAGGCCCGCTTCCAGTAGTCGATCTGCCAAGACAAGCCGGTCGGTTTTGTCCTTCGGCTCGGCGACGAGCGCGACATTCTTCTCAAGTTCCATTAGCCAGCCGAAGTCGGCGTCGGGAACGAGACATTCAGCGGCACGACGCAGTTTGTAGACGGAGTTCCAAATGGTAACAGGGCTCACGCGCCCCTCGAGCTCGACCACAAAGTGATGAAGGTGGGCCGGAACCACGAGTTGGGCGGCTCCTGACGTGAGGTCGAACAGGCTATTCCGCTGCAGGAAATCGAGATACAGCCCGTAGCGGTTGGCGATGTCGTTTTGGCTGACTTGCGTCAAGTGAGCTGCTGCGCCTCCGCGCTGCAGCCTTACAGCCGGGCGGATCGCTTCCTTCCAGGCGACTTGGTCAACGGATGACCACTCGTGGACCTTGAGAGATCGCGGCGCAGGCCGGCTTTGACTTTCTGATTTGGCAGCCCTGCGCTTTGGCTCATGGGGCATCTCAGACATGTTTGTTGTCCTCGTCCGAATCGTCGAGCTGGCGATACACGATCTCGGTATACATCTCGCTCGCCATTGTAGTTTCGAGGTCGAGGTAGAAGCGCTTGGTGGTCTCTATCGACTTTT
>JARRNI010000272.1:0-6216 GCA_037385125.1 Pseudolabrys sp. | reverse complement strand
TCGAATGATATTGATCTTCGGGGCGCTGCTGGTTTTAGGCCGACCTGGATGGCTTCGGATAGCGGCCACGGCAACGGTAATGCCAATTGCTGTTGGGATGATCGCTGCCAAAATGCTGGGTAACATTGGGTAACTCCTAGACCTCGCCTGTCGATAGTTGTAGCGGCCACTAATTTGCTAAGCGTTATGAGGCAACGGTTATTTTCTGAAAAATTTGACTTAAAGCGGATTCCGCTCATATTGCATATCCAGCGTGAGCGAAGAAATTGGCGCAGACTTCGTCCCGCAGTCGCCGCACGCATTGGCCGGCGCGGCGACTGGCACGTTCACGCTGAGCGGCGATAGCGGCCTCACCGCCCGTTGATCTCCGAACGCTGGAGTGCCCAGCTTTCCCGAACATGGGTCGATCCGCCCTTCGGGAGACGCCTCGTGTGCGCTCGTCGCTAATTTAGCGAGGTTGCATTCAGACCACCCCCCTGGCTTCCACGCTGCTTCCTGCGAGGGTTTCCTGACGTAGAACCCGTTCGGGATGGCTTCCTGCACGAGCGGCACGTGCGAGATGAGGCCAACCGCTCGGTTCTGGCTGACGAGCGAATTCAGAACCTGCAGAACCTAGTCGAGCGTGCCCGATCCGTTTTCGGTATCGAGACTGCCGAACCCTTCATCAATGAAGACGGTGTCAAGCCTGACCTTGCCGCTTGCACTTTCGACGACATCGGCAAGACCGAGCGCGAGGGCGAGCGCAGCGATAAAGGTCTCCCCCCTGAAAGCGTGATCGTCGGCCGCGCCTTCCCAGTGTAGACATCGAACACCTGTATCCCGAGGCCACGCCGCCCGCGACCAGCCCCTTCCAGATCACGCTCCAGCCGATAACGCTTGGCTGTCATCGGGCCAAGCCGCAGGTTGGCGGTCTCAACCACCTGGTCGAACATTGCGCCAATGGCGAAAGTCTCGAAATCCAGCTTCTGCGGGTTGTCACCGTTCACGAGTGCGGCGATATTGCGAAGAGGTCCCGAGGCGGCCTCCGCCTCGTCGAGCTTGCGCAGAGTCTCTGCGAGTTCATCGCGGAGTTTCCTCAAGCTATCCAGCCGATGCCCAGCGCCGGAGCGATGGTCTGTGGACTCGGTCAGATTCTCCTCGGCCTCGCGCCGCTTCGCCTCGATGCCCCGCAGATCGGGACGGACCTGCTTCAGGATGGCCTCGGCCGTTCTTTTCGCAGTTTCCCTGGCATTCTCGAGCTTGCGACGATGCTCTTCCACCGTCGCTCTATCCTCGTCGATGGTCACGATGGCGGGCTTAAGGGTGCGGAAATCCTCGTTCGACACATCTGCCAGCGCCAGCCGTGACCGAAAGTTTTCTGTCGCCTTGCGGTAGCGCTCTCTACAGGACGAAAGAGCATTCTCGGCGGCCTGCTGATCCTTCTGTGCGGCCAAGGTGACTTCGCGAGCGGCCGTCGCCGTACGCAATGGACGTAGGCAGCTTTTGTGTAGTTGTCCAGGACGCCGGGCCTAGACGGCGCATCGTCGCCCTTGTCGAAATGATTGCGAGTGGCGCTTAGATTTTGTTTTTAAGCACGGCGCATTCGTCCGCCTGCGGCGCAGCGGAGGCGGGCTCAATGCATCCCGGCCCGCGAGGCCGGCTGTTACACTGCATAGCACTTTGCGCCACCCGGCTGCCCGTGAGGTCTCGTTTTTGAGGATCACGCTCGCTCCCAGTCCAATGGGAGGGACCGGTTGCGGCGCGCGGTTCACGTCGCGGTCCCGCTCTTCGGGCCTGAGTAGGCGGAACTCGTAAGTATCGACGGAGGCAACGTCGCGAAAGCGTCCGCGATACGCGATCGTGATGGGGGCTTGCGGTGAATGAACGACTGGCGACCTTGAGTGCGTCATGGTCGACTTCGACGTCGAGTATCTGCCGCCACCCGGTGCCCCATAGGAGCAGATCGAAGACATAGAATCTTTGCCGCACGTGCCCGGGTTGGGATGATAGTCCGCATGGGCCGGACGTCCGGGCCGGGGCACACTGAGACCTTGCGCGATGTCTGGGACTGGTCGGCTCGGCACTCGATTGCGGAAATCGGGGTGATCCCGGCTACCGAGATAGCCACTCTTGCCAATGCGTTTGGCGAACATCGACTGGTCGGTGAGTCTCGGCGTTAACCCATAAGGTTCCTCGACGGCGACAAGGAAATGCGAGCTCTTCGAGACTGTCTCTGAACGCGACCGCAAGGCGCAGATCACGGTCGTCGGGAATGTCGCTCATAAGGTCACACGATGCCACATTTGAGTTTCATAGTACCGACAAAGCAATTTTCGCTTTGATCTAGCTCAACGCGCCGATGGCGGCGGCAAATAAATTTATCGGCAAGGCAAGGGGCGAGCCTAATTTTCACAGATGATATTCCGAAGTCGATCTAGTTAGCGGCGTAAAGAGGCTAGAAAATGCTCGAATTAGTTGTCGTCTCCGGCTGGACTTTAATTTTTGGCAGCATCGCAGCTGTCGCCGTGGCGCTGTATATCGATGACCATCGCAGGTAGCGCGAGCGCAACCGCATAAGGAGTTCTGGCACCAGAGGTTCGCCAACTACAGTGGTTCGTGGATGTTGGAGCTTGAAGCTGCACCGCAGCAAATTGCAACGCTGTGCGATTACTTGTCAGTAGGGGCGAACGCCGCTGGGCCTCGCTCCTTTGATTTGGATCAGTGCGACGAGAGCGGTTCTCTGACTGAATTTGTCTACCCGCGGGCCCCTCAGACTTTCTCACGGGGTCGGCGCTAACCATCTATGCAACCGACTAATTTCTTCAGAAGGAAGATCACAATGGCACAAGAGATCAAGAAGCCAGAGCCTGCCGGCACCTTGGCGCCACGCTACCGGGACCCATTCGCTCAAATGCGCGACGAGATGGACAGAGTGTTCGACAGCTTTCTGGGCCGTAACTTGTTTGGGCGTCCCACAGCAGTCTCCAGCCTATCGACAGCGGAGATGGTTGCCCCGGACATTGACGTTCGGGAGAACGACAAGGAGATCACCTTCGAAGCTGAACTTCCAGGCATCGATGAGAAGGATGTACAGATTACGGTTCGGGATGGCGTCCTGTCTTTAAAGGGCGAAAAGAAATCGGAAAGAGACGAGAAGAAAGAAACCTACCATCTGATCGAGCGCAGTTTTGGCAGCTTCGAGCGCTCCTTCCGCCTGCCGGACACTGCAGACCAAGACAAGATCAGCGCGGACTTCAGCAAAGGTGTACTTCGCGTCGTGGTTCCCAAAAGAGCTGAGGCGGTGCAGGCAGAAAAGAAGATTCCAATCGGTAAGAGCTGAGAGATTCCTACTTGTCGAGAGGGCTAGTGACGACGACGACTTCGCAAGACGTCCGACATACGTCCGCTTCCCCTCACACTGCCGACTTGCCGCTGCGGCGCAACGAATGACCGTGACGAGCCACGACCTTCCTCAAGCCAGGTCGGCGACATGTCGGTTCTACCTCGATACCCGTCACGGAAGGACATTGTGGGCGATAGCCTCGGGTCAAAAGCGCCATTTAGGCGATGTCTGCATCATATCGGCTTGGCCCCCGAAAGCGCGCGCGACGACGCCCGCTTTTCCGCCGTGAATGCGCGCACCCTCACAGCGTCAGTCCTGCAGTATGCGGGCGAGCCGCTTCGGGTTGCTCTCGACGTACATCGCCGTGGTGCGGATCTTGGCATGGACCTCGATCTCCGCGATCGACTTCAGGTCGATCCCGCGCTCGGCCAGTCGCGTGATCAGCGTCCGTCGCCCGCTGTGCGATGAGGCGCCGCCACGCCCGCCTCGGCGTAGAGCGCCTTGAGGAATCGCGCCGTCGAGCCCGGCGTCATCGGCCCGCCCTTCTGGCTGGCGAACAGCGGCGCCACCAAATATGCGACATGGAGCGGAATGATCGGCTACAAGGCTCTCAATGTCGATTATTCGCAAGGCAGCGGGCTAACGCGCCACGAATATGACATGACTATGTATGGTCCGATATTCGGCATCACAGTGCGATTCTAGCCGACTTTCCAGCGTCCTTAGCTCACGGCAGGAGCATAAATCCCCCAGCTTCATGCCAAACCGCATGCGGTATTGCTCCAAGATTATTCAAAAACGGCAACGATTGTAAGTAACGTCGAGTTCTGCAAGCTCGGGGAAAATACGGACGATCGTATTCTCGTCTTTGACCCGGTAGCTGAACTGAAACGTTGAAAGCGCTACGTTGCCGGCCGCACAGGTCGCCACGAGATGGGGAACCGAACCATTGCCTTTGCGAGCCTTTATCGTACGTGTGCCGGAACTGCCAACGATCGAATTTCTTCTTAGAATAAAGGCATCGCTATAAATGCCGGAACTGTCCTTTATCGAGAGCTCACCTTGCTTGTTCTTTTCGAATATTTTTGCGCACGCCGAAACGTCGTCCGTCCAGGCACCGCTTAGATCGAAAGCGTACGACGCATGACTGAACAGCATGCAAGCTGCGGTTAAATTTTCCTCGCAGAGGCCTGGTCAGAAGATGGCATTAGCCGACCCGGGCCTTTCCGGTAAATGCAAGGCTGGCTCCGCTGGCATATACAGATCGCTCGCCCCTACTTGGCAGCTCTCTCAATCGCGGTAGGTAGGGTCGCGGATTTGTGCCGCCGGCAAAAGGCCAGCACCTTTTGCGAATTCCTGTGTAGCCGATTGAAGTCCAGAACGTCGATATTTTTTGAAGCGCTATAATAGCCGCTCATCCAATAACGCACAAAAGTTTGTCTGGCTGCGTCATATCCGAGCCAGTCTCGGCAGGTTATTTGATTCATTTCCAGCCTGACTTGAGCCCCTGCGGGCAAAGAAAGTGCCCCGATCAAGATCGCCGCAGCGCCAAGGACAACGCGAGCCATACCGATTCTCCGAATTCTTCCAGATTTCATTGAACGCCCGTTGCTCGTTTCAAGCCAGACATCACGGTTTGATTCGGATGGTACTTGCACCAGGCTTTGACGTTTCTGATGTTCTTTTGATAGGCGATAATATCGACCCAGGTCTTGCGGGTTTGGTAACTAAACCAACCGCTCATCCAGGCCGAGAAGTCACGCGATTGAGATGGCGACATAGCTAGATATTGGTCACATTTAATTTTGCCCATCTCGACGACCAACTGCGCACTGGCCGCGAGCGGAATTAATCCAATTGCGAACGCTAGAGCCATTAAGCGGACGTTTTTCATGGTGTGCTTTCCACCGTAATGCACTATTGGCTAATAAACTCTATCCAGCCGGAAGGGAGCGCATCGATATATGTCAAAATGAGACCCCCGGGTTGTTTGAGGCTGCCTATGCTATCGCCGAGGCGGAGATTGACCTGAAGCGCATCCGCAAGTTTAAGCGGGACCTTCTCCACAGGCTGAAGCGGAGCCGGCACCCAACCGATAGAGGCGGCAGGCGCATTAGCCCGAATTCGGCTTTCGTCGCCGAAGAAAGTTTCGAAGCCGACGACTCGGCGATGCTCGAACAGATGACGCGAATTGATCGCTATGAAAGGCGAGCGCTCGCGCGCCGCAGGTCTGCGATGCGACGGTTCACGAGCCGTGTTCAGGCGGAGCCAGGAACGCTCCCAAAAACTGGCAAAACGAAGCCAAAAAGACCAACGATTTCAAAAGAGCCTAACCAATGGCCCCCAATCGCGAGGTCGATGACAGCCGGCACTTTCGCCAGCCGCCGACGTCCGCCACACTCTCCGCGATTCCGTGGAGAGCCTTCCCTCATGCACGTTTTCGAAGCCGTTGCCTCGCGCTATTCCTGCCGTGCCTTCCTGCCGACTCCTGTCCCCGAAGCAACCGTACGCGACATCGTCGAGCGCGCGGCGCGCGCGCCCTCGGCCGGCAACATGCAGCCCTGGCGCGTCTATGCGATCGCCGGCAAGCGTATCGAAGAGCTGAAAGCGCTGATGTCACCTCGGATGGCGAGCGAATTGCCGAAAGGCGAGGGCGCCGAATACACGATCTATCCCGAGCCGCTGGTCGAGCCCTACAAGGCGCGGCGCTTCGAGGTCGGCGATCTGCTCTATAGGGCAATCCACATTCCGCGCGAGGACAAGCCGGCGCGTTACCGGCAATATGCGCGCAACTATCAATTTTTCGGCGCGCCGGTCGCTTTGTTCTTCGCGCGCGAAAAGGCGCATGGGCCCGCGCAATGGGCCGATATCGGCGGCTATCTGCAGACGGTCTG
>JARRNI010000271.1:0-6221 GCA_037385125.1 Pseudolabrys sp. | reverse complement strand
GTCGTCTTGACGGCTCTGCCCCCTGCGCTGCGCAATTGCTCCCTCGCGCCTTGCCCGATCCTGCCACGGGAACGCATGCGCATGCCCAATGCCCTTGACAACGAACATCAGAATTCATTCTTCGCTCCGTCACTGTGTCGGAAATCGGACCCAGGAATGGGGCAGTTCCGTGAACAACGCCGCCGGGCGCTTAAAGCCTCAGCACGCCCGCCTGCCCCTCCTCGGTGCCGAACGCGAGCTGCTGGCCGCTCGCGTCCCAGCCGAGCGTGCTGACCGGCGTGCCGTCCGGCTGGCGCACCAGGATCAAGGCGCCGTCATCGAGCCGCACCATGAACACGCTGCCGTCGGCATAGCCCGCCGCCACCACCGGCTGCTTGGGGTGGCAGGCGACCGCAACCACGCGCGCTTGGCTGCGCGCCATGATCTGGGGCTGGCGGCCCATCGGCCCCTGCTTACCGTCGAACGGCCACAGGATCAGCGCCTCGGCGCCGGAGGTCGCGAGATGGTCGCCGTCCGCGGTGAAACAGAGCGAGCGCACGCGCGCCGAATAGCCCGACATGCGCATGTGCTGACCGTCGGCCAGCCGCCAGCCGTGCAGCGTCGGCTCCTGCATGGCAGTGATCAGATAGCGTCCGTCCGGGCTGATGATGACGCCGAGATGGGAGCCCTTCCATTCCAGCCGCTGCGGCTCGGCGCCCTGCGCATTGGGAAACCAGAGCGTGGCACCGTTGTAATGCGCGATGGCAAGCCGCAGGCCCTTGGGCGCAAAGGCGAGCCCCGCCACGGTGGACGGCGCCTCGAAGGTGCGGTCCTCGCCCTTCACGGTCAGCACATGGGCGGTCTTGCCGGCCGACCAGGCGATTGCGCCGTCGGGAGCCAGCGCCACCTGGTCGATCCAGCGCTTCCTCTCGGCTGTCGCCAGTGCGCGATGTTCGCCGGCGGCGCCGGTTTCGATCAGCATGCCGTCGTCGCCGCCGCTCACGATGCGCCGGCCGTCGCCGACCGCGCACAGGATGCCGCCGGCGTGCACGTTGGCGCGGCGCTCGTTGCCCTCATCGGCGAACAGCAGAACTTCCTCGCCCAGCACGAACACGGGCGTTGAGCCGAGGAAGTGCACGCCGACGATCGCCGCATCGGCGCTGACGGCGCGGACGCGGTCGGTGAGCGAGGGGACGGGACCGGTGGTGTCGGACATGAACGCTGCCGTGAAGCTCGCTTGCTTACCCTCCCCTGGAGGGGGAGGTGAAGAGAGTGTGCCGCGCGCGCAGCCTACGCCATGCAGGCCTCGAAGCCGTCGCGGATCTTGTCTTCCGGCAAGTTGCGGCCGATGAAGACGATGCGGCTTTCGCGCTGCTCGCCTTCCTTCCACGGGCGCTGGTGATCGCCGTCCAGGATCATGTGCACGCCCTGGAACACGAAGCGCTCGGGATCGTCCTTGAACGACAGGATACCCTTGCAGCGCAGGATGTTCGGCCCTTCCACCGCCACCAGGTCCTGGATCCAGGGGAAGAACTTGTCCGGGTTGAGCGGCTTGTCGGTCGACAGCGCCAGCGACTGCATGTCCTCGTCGTGATAGTGCTTCAGGCCGTGCTCGTGGTGATGGTGGTGATGCCCGTAGCCATGATCGTGGTCGTGGTCGTGGTCATGATCGTGGTGATGGTCGTGCTCGTCGACCTCGAGAAACTTGGGCTCGATGTCGAGGATGCGGTCGAGATCGAAGGCGTTGCGGCCGAGCACCTCGGCGATGTCCACCTGCGCGCGCTGCGTCCGGTGCAGCGTGGCGTAAGGATTAATGGCGCGGATGCGCGCTTCCAGCTCGCGCAGCTCTTCCGGCGCGACCAGATCGGTCTTGTTGATGACGATCACGTCGGCGAAAGCGATCTGGTTCTTGGCCTCGGGCGCGTCCTTGAGCCGCTCCTTCAGCCACTTGGCGTCGGCTACGGTGACCACGGCATCGAGCTTGGTCTTGGCGCCAACCTGCTCGTCGATGAAGAAGGTCTGCGCCACCGGCGCGGGATCGGCCAAACCGGTCGTCTCGACGATGATGGCGTCGAACTTTCCTTTTCTCCTCATTAGCGCGTCGATGATGCGCACCAGGTCGCCGCGCACGGTGCAGCAGATGCAGCCGTTGTTCATCTCGAACACTTCCTCGTCGGCGTCGACCACCAGCTCGTTGTCGATGCCGATCTCGCCGAACTCGTTGACGATGACGGCGAACTTCTTGCCGTGCGGCTCCGACAGGATGCTGTTGAGCAGCGTTGTCTTGCCCGCGCCGAGATAGCCGGTCAGCACGGTGACGGGGATTTTCGCAGGCGTTTCGGGGGCAGTTTCGAGGGCAGCTTGGACGGTCATGGGATGAAAGGCTCCGTTTTCACGGGAGATATAGGAGGTATGGGCGGCGAGCACAAAGGCCGAGGAGAGGACGTTTCTCCTACAGGCGCCAAGCGGTCGCTTTTCTCCCCATCTCGGGAGCGCGCGCCGCGTGGGCCCCGCGCCTCAGGCTGACGGATCACAGTGTCCGCTGCTTCGCCCCGCAGTCCTTGCAGGTAAATTCGACGCGAGTCTGGCCCTTCGGCACCTTGACGCGGTTGGGCGCGCCGCACTTGCCGCAACGGGCCTCGATGAGGGTGTCGCCCTGCTTCACCGTGACCGATTTGCGCGCCAGCGCCTCCCGAACCAGACGCTCCGTTTCCTCGCGAATTTCCTGTTTCGACATATCGGTCCTTTTTTGCTTGTTCCTGTTGCGGCGGCGGCACTCTATAGCATGCCCTGCGCCGCGCCGCCCGCGCGATCGCGCAAGTTCCACCAGCCCTCCCCGCAGAGGGAGCACGCCGGAGCAAGCTCTTGACCGCCCCCGCCCTGAAAATCCTCAGCACCCATGCCCTGGCCGAAGTGCTGGCCGCGCTCGGCCCGCAATTAGAGCGCGCGCGCGGGCGCCCGCTCGCCTGCGCCTACGATCCAAGCAAGGCGCTGCGACGGCGCATCGACCAAGGCGAAGGTTTCGACGTTGCCATCGCCACGCGCGCGGCCATCGACGCGCTGACGGCGGCGGGCCGGATCGACCCTGCAAGCCGCGCCGATGTCGCGCGCTCGGGGCTCGGCGTCTCGGTGCGCGCGGGCGGGGCCAGGCCCGACATCGGCACGGCGGACGCCTTCAAGCGCGCGCTGCTCGCCGCCAAGACGGTGGCGCGTTCGCGCGAAGGCGCGAGCGGTGCCGCCTTCGAGGCGCTGCTGGCGCGGCTCGGCATCGCCGAGGAAATGCAAAACAAGATCGTGCTCGCCGGTTCGGGACGCATCGCCGCGCTCGCGGCGCGCGGCGAGGCGGAGCTGGCGGTACAACAAATCAGCGAGCTCAAGCCGGTTCAGGGCACAGATTTCGTCGGCCCCCTGCCGCCGGACCTGCAGGTTTACACGACCTTTACGGCAGGCATCGCCGCCGGCTGCAATGCGCAGGCGGAAGCCGCGCGCTTCATTGCGATGCTCACGGCACCCGCCGCGGCGCCGTTGATCACGGCGAGCGGACTGGAAGCACCGGCGCGCTGAACAGACCGGATTGCCTTTAGAATACGCAGACAATTTTAAACAAATTGCAACGTCTCATAGCGGTCCCGCGTCTTAACAGCGCCGATGACAGCATCATGAAATAGGCGCGGACCCCATGTTCCCCACTTCCCGCGGAACGCGCTTGTTGTACAATGGAACCAGGGGAGTGGCCGTGCGTTGGGGAAAATTGTATGACCAAAACCGTGGCGAAAAAAATTTTGCTTGCGTCGACGCTGGCGGCCGGACTCGGCCTCGTCGCGTCACCGCCGGCGCGCGCGCAATTCTTCTTTGACATCTTTCAGCCGCCACCGCCGCAGTGGCATCCGCCGCGGGTGGAGCATTCCTACTCGACCCGGCGGCGTCGCACGCGCCATTACGTGCGCCACTCCACGCGCCGACACCGGCGCGAGCACGCCAAGCGCGAGAAGGCCTGGGATCCGAAGAGCGTGAAAGGCCCGTATCAGGTCGTGATCGCCATCGGCCCGCAGGAGGCCCTGCTCTACGGCCAGGACGGACTGATCGGCCGGGCGTCGATCTCCACTGGCCGGCCGGACAAACCGACGCCAAAGGGGGTGTTCTCCGTCATCTCGAAGAGCCGCTGGCACCGCTCCAACATCTATAGCGGCGCGCCCATGCCGTGGATGCAGCGCATCACCTGGTCGGGCGTGGCGATGCACGAAGGGCCGCGGCCCGGCTATCCGGCCTCGCACGGCTGTATCCGCCTGCCGCGGGACTTCGCGGTTCGCCTCTACCATACCACCAAGGTGGGCACGCGCGTGGTGGTGACGCGCGACGCGGTGGCGCCGGCGCCGATCGAAAGCCCGAAGCTGTTCGTGCCGAAGGAGCCGAAAGAGAAACCGATCACGGACTTGACGGCCGTGGTCGTCGCCGATGCCGACTCGAGCAAAGATGCGGCCAAAGGCGCGACCGAGGACGCGATGAGCCTGGCCGGCCCGTCGTCGGGAAGCATGGCTGCCGATGACATAGCTTCTGCGGGCAAGTCTTCCGAGGACGAGGCTTCCGATGCCAAGCCTTCCGACATGAAGTCTTCCGACACGCAATCTTCCGATACCAAGGCCGCGAGCGGCATGCCGTCCGATCCGCCGCCGGCCGGCGACGACGCGTCTGCTGACGCCAAGCCCAACGGCGACGCTTTGCCCGACGGCGCCAAGCCGGCCCAGGCAGAGAGCTCAATCGTCCCCCGCACCATACTGCTGCCGCCGGCTCTGCCGGCGCACCTGGCGCGGAAACGGAACGGGCCGGTGTCGGTCTTCGTCAGCCTCAAGCAGAAGAAGGTGTTCGTGCGCCAGGGCTTCGACGAACTGTTCGACATGCCGGTGACCATCACCGATCCCGACCGCCCGATCGGCACCCATATCTATACCGCCATGGGCCTGACCGAGCACGGCGAGGCCATGCGCTGGACCGCGATATCGGTGCCGAGCAGCTACCGCCATCACCGCAGCCGGCGGCATCGCCACGGCAAGGACACCGAGCAGGCGAAGGCTGCGCCGTCGAGCGCCGCGGAGGCGCTCGATCGCATCACGCTGCCGCCGGAGGCGATCGAGCGCATCGACGAGATGCTCACCCCCGGCTCCTCGCTCATCGTCTCGGACAATGCGCTGAGCGACGAGACCGACGATTCCACCAATTTCATCGTGCGGACGCGGTAGGTCCAGCAATCAGCGCCCGGCAGCGACCGCTCCGGCAGGTGCGGAATGCCGCCGATCCCGCCGCGCCGGGACTTGCCCGCTAGGGACCGAAAAGGCGTAAATTGCCCGGCGCAAGCTTCCGCCCGGAGGGACCCCCGCGATGGAGCGCGGCACGCCCCAAGCGAAACAAGTGAAAGAGGAAGTCTCGTCCGGCGCCTTTACCACCGGCGCGGTCAAGGCGGTGCTGGTGGGGCTGGCAGGCGGCGCCGGCCTGTTCCTCGCCTGGATGGCAGCGGGCACCCTGCTCTTGATCTTCGCGGGGCTCCTATTCGCCGCATTGCTCGACGCCTGCACGCGCGGCCTGTCGACGCTGCTGCCGCTGCACCGCGCCTGGAATCTGGCGATCGTCAGCGTCACCATCACCATCATCGTCGCCGGGCTGCTGTTCTGGAGCGGCTTCAGCTTCGCCCAGCAGGTCAACGACCTGCTGGGCGCGCTCAACCAGCAACTGCACGTGCTCGAGCAGGGCATGGCCGAGCTCGGCCTGGCGCCGGCGAGCACCAACGGCAAGGTGCCGGCGCTCGGCCATATCGGCCGGCTGCTGTTCCCCAATCCGAATCAACTGTTCGGCGAGGCGCGCAACGCCTTCACGCTGGCCGTCGGCGGCATCGGCGAGGCGGTGATCGTGGTGCTGATCGGCCTGTTCGTCGCCATTGATCCGGCCGGCTATCGCAGCGGCATCGTCGACCTGCTGCCGCAGCGGCGACGGCTGCAGGCCGCCATTATCCTCGACGAGACCGCGCTTTATCTCAGGCGCTGGCTGATCGGGCAGCTCGCGGCCATGCTGCTGCTGGCGGTGCTGACCGTGATCATGCTGGCCGCGCTCGGCGTGCCGAGCCCGGTGCTGCTCGGCATCCAGGCCGGGCTGTTCAACTTCGTCCCCTATCTCGGCGCCATCATCGCCGGCGTGCCGATCCTGCTGATGACGCTGCCGCTCGGCACCACCACGCTGCTGATCGTGCTCGG
>JARRNI010000270.1:0-6918 GCA_037385125.1 Pseudolabrys sp. | reverse complement strand
TGCGCGCGCTCATCGAGCGCGAGGTGACCGTGCCCGAGCCCGACGAGCAGACCTGTCGCCGCTACTACGACAACAACAAGGCGCGCTTCCGCTCGCCCGACATCTGCGAAGCCTCGCACATTCTGTTCGCTCCTTTTCCGGCCGACGGCAGGGGCTATGCCCAGGCGCATGCCGATGCGGCCGCGGTGCTGGCCACGCTGCGGGAAAATCCCGGCAGCTTTGCCGCGCTGGCGCGGGCCCATTCGCGCTGCCCTTCGGCAGCGCAGGGCGGCAATCTCGGCCAGATCACGCGCGGCCAGACTACGCCGGAATTCGAGCAGGCGCTCGCGGCGCTGGCCCCCGGCGAGATCAGCGCCGAGCCGGTTGCCACCCCTTACGGCTTCCACATCATCCGGCTCGAGCGCAAGCACGAGGGTCGCATGCTGTCCTATGAAGCGGTGGCGCAGCGCATCGCCGATTACCTGCGTGAGAGCGTGCGCCGGCGCGCCGATGCGCAATATGTCGCGCGGCTCGTCTCGGCGGCCGAGATCGGAGGCGTCGACCTTGCCGGCGCGGAAGCCTTTGGGGTGCATTGAGGGAGCGGGCCATGATGCTCGGCGACATGCTGGCCGGACTGGCCGACGACGCGCAGGCGACCGAGCTCATTTTCGGTCTCGACGACTTGCAGCTTTTCGTCGCCGTCCGTGCGCGGTCCGAAGCTGAAGGCGTCGACCTGGCGAGCTATGCGCGCGAGGCCGTGCAGCGCTACGCCGCACTGGCCGCTGATGAGGAATGGATCACGCTGATGGGGCTCATCGGCCGGGCGGACGATCCCGCCCGCACTTGCCTGCGGCGCGCCTTCCAGTTCGTGCTTCAGCAAGAGGACGAAGCGGGCGTGACAGGCGACGCCATGCTGTGAGACACGCAACGGCAGCGCTACGATCGGCGACAAAGAACCTGTCGCCGGCCTATTTCGCCATGGTGATGGCCACGGGTATCGTGTCGATCGCCGCGTCCAAGCTCGGTATCGTCGGCGTAGACATCGCGCTGTTCGCAATCAACATCGCCGCCTATGGCGTGCTGGTCGTGCTGACCGTCCTGCGGCTGGTCTGGTATCCGCGCGCCTTGCTTGCCGACTTGGTGGATCACCGTGACGGGCCGGGCTTTTTTACTTTCATCGCCGGCTCGTGCGTGCTCGGCAGCCAATTCGTATTGATCGCGGGCAACTTCGATATCGCGCTCGCGCTGTGGATCGTGGCCGTTATCCTGTGGGTCGTTTTGATCTACGGCATTTTCGCCGTCCTGTCGGTCAAGGGGCACAAGCCCACACTGGCCGACGGCATCAACGGAGGTTGGCTGCTGGCCGTGGTCTCGACCCAGTCGATCGCGGTGCTCGGCGCGCTGATCGCCGCCCACTGGCCGCAGCCCTATCGGCTCGAGCTGAACTTCCTCGCGCTGTCCATGTGGCTGTGGGGCGGCATGCTCTATATCTGGATGATCGCGCTGATCTTCTACCGCTACACTTTTTTCGAGTTTTCGCCGGGCGACCTGTCGCCGCCCTATTGGATCAACATGGGCGCCATGGCTATCTCCGCGCTGGCCGGCTCGCTGCTGATCGTGAACACGCCGGACGCGCCTTATCTCCGATCCCTGCTGCCCTTCCTCAAGGGGTTCACCGTGTTCTACTGGGCGACCGGAACCTGGTGGATACCGATGCTCGTAGTCTTGGGCGTGTGGCGCTACATCATCAAGCGGTTTCCGTTCACCTACGACCCGCAATACTGGGGCGCGGTGTTTCCGCTCGGCATGTACACCGTCGCCACCGCCCAGATGGCCGCGGCCATGGGGCTCGACTTTCTTCAGATCATCCCAAGCTATGTCGTCTACTTCGCGATATTCGCCTGGGCCGTGACTTTCGCGGGGCTGCTGAGCGCGATCGCGCGCGAGCTGGTGAGGCGCGTCGGAGCGCAGTGAGGGCTGCTTTCACGTCTGATCCTGCCGTTCTTACTTGGTGCGATGATTGTTCTTTGTTGGGAATGCTTCTTAGGGTCCAGGCTGTGTGAAAATGCTGCAGACACTTGTCGGGGCGCAACAAAAGAATCAAGTTGGTAGCCGCGGCGAATTTTTCATGCGGCAAATGCTTTCCGATTGATTCAATATTGCTCCAGGACGACGTACAGAAGCGTTTTCACACGGCCTCGGTCAGTAAGGAACGTTCTGCGCAAAGCCTTTCGGTTTCTTGCTTGCGCTGGCGCAAAGTCGTGACCGGCGATTGGCGCGACGCGGGCCGGACGCGGCCGATCTGCTGCTCGTTCGCATGGAAACGCTGCATCTGGGTGCTGAAAGGCTCGCCAAGGGCGAGCCGGCAGTGGTGCATGATCTGCAGTGGCTGTGCTCGCTCTGTACGACCAAGCGGCGTTGCCGCAGAGAGCTCGCGCGGGATCCAGCAAAATCCCGTCTGGCGCGAACACTGCCTGAACGAGGATACGCTCCTCGCCTTGCTGGGCGAGGACCCCGTCAGGCACTGATGACGTAGAAAACGGGCCCCTGCGCTAGTCCGAGCAGCGCATGCACTCGACGTCGAAGCGGTCGATCCATTGTTTGAGCGCGGTCGTAGCCGCCTTGCCGGTGCTGAGGCCGGCAAGCGCGTTGTCCGGGTCTTCGGGTCGCAGTTTGGCGATCCAGCCGGCGCCGTAAGGATCGACATTGACGAGATGCGGATCGGCGAGTAGGGCCTCGTTGCGTTCGGCGATGGTGGCGGCGAACGGCACCGGAATGCCGCCGACCCATTTGCCGCTTTCCAGCGTGGCAACGTGGCGGCCGGCGGGGATGGCTTTACCCAGCTTCTTGATGTGGATGGCGAGGATGCGGCCGCCCATGGTCTGCGCCGGATCGGTCACGCCGATGGTGATCAGCCCGTCGTTGCCGGGCCGCAGCCAGACATAGTCGAGATCGTAATAGAGGTCTTCCGGCAGTTGGCAGCCTCGGTATTCCGCCATTGTTTCCTCCCGGCCTGGCCGCGCTGCGTCAGCCGGCCAGTCGTCCGGCCACCACGGTCGCCGTTTGACGACCGAGCCGTTCCTGCGCCGCCGGATAGAGCTCGGCCTCTTCCTTTTCGTCGTGGCGTTCGAGCAGCGCGCGCATGCTGGCGGCGATGCGGCCGTATTCGACCGCGTCGCGCGCTTCCACCGCATCGCCGAGCTCGTCGAAAAACACACGCAGATCGCGGTGCCCCTTGCGCAAGATGGCGGTCAGCGGCGTTTCCGCGCCCTCTTCGACTGCGGGAAAAAGCACCTCCTCCTCGACCGCCATGTGGCGCTCGATGCCGCGGCGGAACGTGACGAAGGCTTCGGCGGCCGCATCCCAGCGCCCGGCCTGGACATGGGCCACCGAGGCCTCGAGCGCCTGCTCGAGACGGCGGTGGTCGTCTGCGAAAGCGTCACCGATGGTCCGCAAGATCAAAATATAGAATCGCACGGCGACCGGCGGTTGATTGAGATCAAGGCGCGCCCGTCGGCCCTTCGTAAGACGGCCCGATGGCGACCGCGAAAAAGCGAACTGCTCAACGGCGAGATCTTCTACACGTTACGAAAAGCCCAGATCGTTATCGAGGACTGAGCCACCCAAGCCGTCGGCATTGGGGCTGGTTCTAGATCGAAGATATCGGAGCTGCCAAGACCACAGGGCCGATTTTTGAATGGATACGGGAGGTTACGGGCGCAAGCTCTGCGAAAATCGCCGACGTCCGACTAACAGATATTTGATTTCGGGCGGCTGGAAGGGTCTAAAAACGACTGAAAGCGATATTAAATTAAGCCCTCTCTCCGTCCCCCAACGTAGAGCGGGCTCCGATCTCCATCCCCAAACCCCCACTCCGGATGTCGGAGCCACTTTTTTATTTACAGAAAATTGTGGCTACTCAGTGTGGCAAAGCGTTTTGGCGCTCAGAATTTTGTGGTTTGTTGCAGCTAGGGCACACCGCGCTAGCCTAGCGGAGGACAGCACCGAGCCGTCACCCGCCCAGCCCGAACCGCATTTCACACAAGCTCAAGCCGGTCGCCATGCGGGAACACCAGCCCACTCGTCGTGATGGGCACGATGTCGTGGCGCGCCATAGGATGGCTTCCGATTGAAGGCGGGCGCGTCGAGCGAGTCGCAAGAGTTGGGCCTGCCCCGCCACTGCGATCCTGTAGGCGAGGGCACCACATAAGCTGGCTGCTGCTGGGCCGGAACGCCTTCCGCCCGGAGCCAAGTATTGGGGTGGCAGGAGAGGTCAGATCAAGCCGGTTGGCATTTCGCGGTCATTCCTCGCCGAACGGCAGGCCGCAGAATACGAGGCCCCGCTTCATGTCGGCCTGGGCCGGGCCGAAACGCCTTGCGCATGGGGCCGTGACCATGTGGGGCAAATTCCAGGCAACGCATTTGCGTCGTGAGCACGGGATAAAAGGCGGGGAAGATCACATCTTGGGCCACAAAATTGCAAGGAGCACCATATGCCAAACAGCGTAGCGCGGCCGGCCGTTGAACCCGCTGGGCATGAGCGGGCGAACCAACCGGAGGTCGCCGGTCGACCCTGTGTGCCTGAAATCGAGATAACGACCGAGATGATTGCGGCAGGAGTAAATGAATTTTTGGATTATGATTCGGACTATGAGCGGCCGGTCGACGCGGCGGTTAATATCTATGAAGCAATGGAACGAGCTAGGTTAGCTGGCCGTGCTTTATCCGCTCTGCTGCCAGATAGAGCGGAGTGCGCCGAGACGGCTGGAAAGTGCTTGGCGACGAGCAATACCTCGCGGCCATACAGAAAGCCGGTAGCCTCTTCGTGCCGGGGACCATGCGCGACCGCATTTGAAATCATATGTGACCGGCCCGGTACCGGAAAATCTTGGCCGGGGGGCTCCCCGAGGCCGAATACGTTGATGCAGACTGGTTAGATCATCGTGTCGAAACCAGTTGCGAACGGGCGCGCCATACGTTTTTTGAGCAGGCGCAGTTCAAGCGCCTGCTCGGCCACGAATCGGCGGCAAGTCCAGTTTGATCAGGCTGATCAAGGGCCAGATTGATGGTATTGGCACGCGGCCACGATTGCGCGCCGAAGCCGCTGACGGAAAATCCGTCGCGGATCAGAACTACGCTCCGGACGAAGTTTCGGATGTCGCGACAGCAGCGGTCAGTCTCAGCCCATCTTCGTTGTGTATCGTCACGATGAAGCCGACCTGGCGCGTGAGGTCGAGGCGGTGGAAATGGTAGGTCTCGGACTTGAGGATCACGGCTTTCGCTCCCACGCCGCCTTGAACGCCGCCATCGCCTGCCCTCGGCTCGCCGCATAGCCGCGATCATGCGGATACTGCGGCACGCGTGACGTGATCGCCCAAGACCAGGGCGCGCCCGACCGCGTGTGCGGGTGCATCATGATGCGGCCGATGCGCTGGTCGCCATCGTACACGTCGTAGTCGTCGTCGTGCCAAGGGCCACCGAGCGGTGAAGCAGGCCAATGAGATCCTGCGCAAGGCATCCGCGTATTTTGCCCAGGCGGAGCCTCCGGCAAACTCGGGGCGGTTCATTGCCGACATCGCGTTGCAGCGCGGCGAACGACAGCAACGGGCCAACAGCGGAAAGTGAGTCGAGAGGGATTTCTGTCCGATATACGCTTTTCATAGCGCGATTTAGCAGAACTGAATTTTGTCAGCCTTCAACATTGAAACTCCATTAAAAAGTTCAGTCTGTTCCGCAGCTCGTTGCCCTGGTTTTAAACCAAAAGTCGGTCCAACGGAATCGTCAATCTCAGCTTGAGGCCGTTCCGGTTCCAATCGTATTCGATCTTGGCTCTAAGCTGCCTAATGACACTTCGTTCGATAAGAACACTACCAAAGCCGTGAGTGCTTGGACTGGCGACAATTGCGGGACCACCGGTTTCCTTCCACTCAAGACGGAAGTCATTACCCTGCGTCTCCCACTTGATGCGGATTGTGCCATTGGGATTCGAGAGCGATCCATATTTAACTGCATTTGTTGCGCTCTCATGGAGTGCCAAGGCAAGGCTTGTCACAGCGGTCGTGCCGACTACCACATTAGGTCCGGTCGCACTGATGCGTTCGCGAGACGCGTCGTCATTCCTGCGGGGTTCGGGCTGACTGGACGCTCAGGCCGATCATTGCGTCGACCATGGCAAACAAGTTCTTCAGCCGGTGGTTCGTCTCCCGAAGGAGCAGGCGTTGACGTTCTTGCGCAACAACGCGCTCGGTCGTCTCGCTCACAATGCAAAGCACGCCCCCGACCTTGCCTGCCTCGTCCCGAACAGGAGAGTAGGAGATATCGAAATACACGTTTTCTGGATAGCCGTGCCGCTCGATGTAGAATGGGCGGTCCTTTGCAAATACTGTCTCGCCAGTCTCTAGAACGCGTCGCAGCAGCGGCTCTAGATCGTCCCACAGCTCCGCCCAGTTCTCCTGCGCCGGGCGACCGAGCGCTCCTGGATGCTTGCCACCGATGGTCGGCGCGTAGGCGTCATTGTACAAAGCGACGAATTCCGGGCCCCAGAACAGCACGACCTGTGCCCGGGCAGGCAGCATAAGGCTGATCGCGGCTTTAAGGTGCGCAGGCCAAGCGGAGATTGGTCCCAATCTGGTCTTGGACCAATCCAGCGCTCGGATGAGCGCTCCCATCTCGCCCCCACCTAATGGGAAGCCGTCCTCACGGCTATTGAGCGCGGGCCCTGAACTCATCGGTTACATCGTTTCTCAGGGGTCAACATTCGACCCCGCAAAGAATGGCGTTAATGCGGGAACTTGTCCACAAGAACCATGTCTTGTTTGGGCCCAGCCTGTGTGGAAACGCATTGATTTGATAGAGTGATTCCGATCAGCGAGGGATCGGGATGAAACGGTTCATTGAGGGCGAGGATCGGCGGCAAGCGATACTGTTTCCCGATAGCTT
>JARRNI010000269.1:0-15548 GCA_037385125.1 Pseudolabrys sp. | reverse complement strand
GGCAGGATGGCGCGCCCGAATTCCTCGCCGGCCGTCTTGGTCTCGTTGTAGAGCGAGACATTGCCGGAGACGACGGGAAAATCGAGCTCCTTGCAGGCCTCGCCGATGCCGCGCACGCAGCCGACGAACTGCCCCATGATCTCGGGGCGTTCCGGATTGCCGAAATTGAGGTTGTCGGTGACGGCGAGCGGGGTCGCGCCGACTGCGGTCAGATTGCGCCAGCATTCGACCACCGCTTGCATGCCGCCCTGATGCGGATTGGCCTCGCAATAGCGCGGCGTGACATCGGTGGTGAGCGCCAGCGCCTTGGGCCCCTCCGCGACACGCACCACCGCGGCGTCACCGCCAGGGCGCTGCACCGTGTTGCCGCCAATGATGTGATCGTACTGTTCCCACACCCAGCGCTTTGAGCAGAGGTCGGGCGTGGCGATCAGCGTCTCCAGCGCCTCGGCCAAGCTCTCCGGCGGTGGCACCGCGTCGGCGGGGATCGCGTGCGGCTTGGGCATGAACACGAAGGGACGATGATAGACCGGCGCCTCGCTGCCGAGCTCCTTGATCGGCAGGTCGGCCATGGCCTCGCTCCGGTGGCGCACGATAAAACGTTTGTCCGCGGTGGTCTCGCCCACCACGGCGAAGTCGAGGCCCCATTTGCGAAACACAGCTTCCGCCTCTTTTTCCTTTTCCGGCTTGAGTACCATGAGCATGCGCTCCTGGCTCTCGGACAGCATCATCTCGTAGGCGGTCATGCCCTCTTCGCGACAGGGCACGGCGTCGAGCTCGAGAGTGACGCCGAGATCGCCCTTGGCGCCCATTTCCGTCGATGACGAGGTGAGTCCGGCGGCGCCCATGTCTTGAATGGCGATGACGCAACCCTTAGCCATGATCTCCAGGCAGGCTTCGAGCAAGAGTTTTTCGGAGAAAGGATCGCCCACCTGTACCGTCGGCCGCTTTTCTTCCGAGTCTTCGCCGAACTCGGCGGAGGCCATCGAAGCGCCGTGGATGCCGTCGCGCCCGGTCTTGGAGCCGAGATAGACGATCGGCATGCCGACGCCGGAGGCGGCGGAGTAGAAGATCTGATCCTTCTTGGCGATGCCGACCGCCATGGCGTTGACCAGGCAATTGCCGTCATAGCGCGCATGGAAGCGCACCGAGCCGCCCACCGTCGGCACGCCGAAGGAATTGCCGTAGCCGCCAATGCCCGCCACCACGCCGGCCATCAGATGGCGCGTCTTGGGATGGCCGGGTGCGCCGAAAGAAAGCGCATTGAGACAGGCGACCGGCCGCGCGCCCATGGTGAACACGTCGCGCAGGATGCCGCCGACGCCGGTGGCCGCACCCTGATAGGGCTCGATATAGCTCGGGTGGTTGTGGCTCTCCATCTTGAACACGCAGGCCAAGCCCTCGCCGATGTCGACCACGCCGGCGTTCTCGCCCGGCCCCTGGATCACCCGCTCGCCGGTGGTCGGCAGCCCGCGCAGATGCACCTTGGATGACTTGTACGAGCAGTGCTCGTTCCACATGGCCGAGAAGATGCCGAGCTCGGCCAGCGTCGGCTCGCGGCCGATGAGGTCGAGGATGCGCTGGTACTCGTCCGGCTTGAGGCCATGCTCGGCGACCAGTTCGGGGGTGATGGGGGTGGGGTTGGGGATCACGTCCGAGATTTAACCTACGCGGCCGCCGATTTCATCCCCTACATGGCGGTTATCCCGAACCATGGCAATCCGCCGGCTCACCGAAGCCCTTGCCCGACGCGAGTGGGGCAAGCCGGATCAGCCGCGAGTCTTCCACCGCCGCCTGACGGTGCTTGACCGCTTCGCGATAGGCGGGGTCGCGGACCATTTCCACGAAGGTGGCCACCGACGGATATTCCGCGATGAAACAGCGGTCCCACCTTTCATCGGACGGTCCAATCAACATTTGCTCGAACGCGCAATGCCAGACGATTCGGCCACCCAACCGCTCGAATACCGGCCTGCTCTCGCGCCCGTAGGCGGCGTAAGCGTCGGCACCGCTTGCTTGCCGGCCATCGGGGTAGTGCGCTCGCGCGTGCAGCCGCACCAGATTAAGTATGTGGATCGGTCCATTGCGGCTGTTCGCGCGAAATTCAGCGAAGCTTTGTTTGGTCGGATCGATGTGGCCGGACATTGCGCTAGTCCTCGTCAAGCGCGCCGATCGCGCACGTAGGTAAAATGTCGCCCGCTACGCCACCTTATCGAGCGCCTCGACCAATCCGGTGAACAGGCCGCGCCCATCGGTCGGGCCGATCGCGGCTTCCACGTGGTTTTCCGGATGCGGCATCATGCCGAGCACGTTGCCCTTGTCGTTGAGGATACCGGCGATGGCGTTGATGGCGCCGTTATGGTTCCAGTTCGGATCGATCATGCCGTCGGGCGAGGAGTAGCGGAAGATCACCCGCCCCTCGCCTTCCAGCCGCGCGATGGTCTCGCCGTCGGCGATGTAATTGCCCTCGCCATGCGCGACCGGCACGCGGATCACCTGGCCCGCATTGTAGCCGCGCGTAAACGGCGTATCGGAGCGCTCAACGCGCAAGAAGATGTCATGGCAGATGAAGCGCAGGTTCTCGTTGCGCATCAGCACCCCGGGCAGCAGACCGGCCTCGCACAGAATCTGGAAGCCGTTGCAGACGCCGAGAACCATCCCGCCCTTGGCCGCAAAAGCGCGCACCGCGTCCATGATAGGCGCGCGCGCCGCGATCGCCCCGCAGCGCAGATAGTCGCCGTAGGAAAAGCCGCCCGGCATCACCACCAGGTCGGTGCCTGCGGGAAGCTCATGCTCGGCGTGCCAGACCATGGCGGGCGCGCGGCCCGACACCAGCGCCAAGGTGCGCGCCATGTCGCGCTCGCGATTGATGCCGGGGAAGACGAGGACGGCGGCGTTCATCCCAGTACGTCGACCTTGTAGTTCTCGATCACGGTGTTCGCCAAGAGCTTGTCGGCGGCCTGCTTGAGCACGGCCTCGGCCTGGGCGGGATCGGCACCTTCCAGCTCGATGTCGAATACCTTGCCCTGGCGCACCGCGGTGACGCCGTCCTTCCAGCTCGATGTCGAACACCTTGCCCTGGCGCACCGCGGTGACGCCGTCCACTCCGAGCGAGCGCAGGGCGCCCTCGATCGCCTTGCCCTGCGGGTCGAGGATGCCGGTCTTCAGGGTGACGGTGACGCGGGCTTTCATGGAGGTCTCAAAATCGCGTGTCCCGGATGCGGTGCAGCGCGCAAGCAGTACACCGCTGATCCGGACCCAGCTTCCTTAACCGGGGTCCCGGGTCTGCAGCGCATCATTTCGTGCTGCGCTGCGCCCGGGACAAGCTCTAGCTCTTCACCAGCACCGGGCCGGCGCCGCGCGCCGGCTCGCCCTCATTCATGATGCCGAGCCGCTTGGCGACTTCGCTATAGGCCTCCACCAGGCCGCCGAGGTCGCGGCGGAACCGGTCCTTGTCGAGCTTCTCGTTCGACTTGATGTCCCACAGCCGGCACGAATCGGGACTGATCTCGTCGGCCACCACGATGCGCATGGTATCGTTCTCCCACAGCCGGCCGGTCTCCATCTTGAAGTCGACCAGGCGGATGCCGACGCCGAGGAACAGGCCGGACAGGAAGTCGTTGACGCGAATGGCGAGCGCCATGATGTCGTCGATCTCCTGCGGGCTCGCCCAGCCGAAGGCGGTGATGTGCTCCTCCGATACCATGGGATCGTTGAGCGCATCGTTCTTGTAATAGAATTCGATGATGGAGCGCGGAAGCTGGGTGCCCTCCTCGATGCCGAGGCGCTGCGACAGCGAGCCGGCGGCGACGTTGCGCACCACCACCTCGAGCGGAATGATCTCCACCTCGCGAATCAGCTGCTCGCGCATGTTGAGGCGCCGGATGAAGTGAGTCGGCACGCCGATGTTGTTGAGGTGCTGGAATACGTATTCGGAGATCCTGTTGTTGAGGACCCCCTTGCCTTCGATGATCTCGTGCTTCTTGGCGTTGAACGCGGTCGCGTCATCCTTGAAATGCTGGATCAGCGTTCCCGGCTCCGGACCTTCGTAGAGGACCTTCGCCTTGCCTTCGTATATGCGGCGACGGCGGCTCATCGGGGTGTACCGTGGTTTGTGAAAGTCCATCGGATTTGCCGTGGCTCCTGTTCGAGAATTACGAGATCCGCGGCGGCACCGGGACGCGTTTCGTGGCGCGGAACGGTCCGGGCACGGGATCAACCTAGCCGATCACTTGAGGCAGTACAATCGAGGTCTGCTCACCTTTTCCACTTCGCAATTTCGCCGCAATGGGCGTACCGGATGTTGCCTTGACCGTGCCGCGGCGATATGCAAGGCGCGAGCAGCTTATGTGTGTACGCGACCCCGCGGTCGCAAGGAACAGAGGGCGGGCATGGCGACGACTTTCGACAAGCGCGAGGAAGGCTTCGAGAAGAAGTTCGCGCACGATGAAGAGCTGCGTTTCAAGGCGATGGCCCGCCGCAACAAGCTGCTGGGCCTGTGGGCCGCGGGCCTGCTGGGCAAGACCGGCGAAGAGGCCGATTCCTACGCCAAGGAGATCGTGATGGTCGACTTCGAGGAGCCGGGCGAGGAGGACGTCTTCCGCCGGGTCATAAAGGACCTCGCCGACAAGGGCGTCACCGAGCAGCAGGTGCGCGCCAAGATGACCGAATTCCTGGCACAGGCGGTCGAGCAGATTTCGAAGAGCGGCTGACGTGGCCGCCTTCTCGCTCGCCCGCCGCTTGCGCGCCGGTGAAACCGTCTTCACGGCCTGGTGCACGCTCGCCTCGCCACTGGCGGCGGAAGTGATCGCGCGCGAAGGCTTCGCCTCGGTCGTGCTCGATATCCAGCACGGGCTGTGGGACACCGCCTCGCTGATCGCCGGGATCAACGCGCTGCACCATGCGGGCGCCGCGGCGATCGTGCGGGTGCCGCTTGCCGACTTCGCCATGGTCAGCCGCGCGCTCGACTTCGGCGCCGAGGCGGTCATCGCCCCCATGATCAACGACACCTCCGACGCGCGCGCCCTCGCCGCCGCCGCCAAGTTTCCGCCCCGCGGCGAGCGCAGCTTCGGCCCACAGCGCGCCATGGTCTTGCAGGGCCGCCACGCCGCCACCGACTATCTGCGCGAAGCGAACGAAGAGACGCTGACGCTGGCCATGATCGAGACGCCTGCGGCCCTCAATGACGTGGAGGACATCGCACAGACCGACGGCATCGACGCGTTATTCGTCGGGCCTTACGACCTTTCGACCGCGCTCAGCGGCGGCCGCGCGCAGAACCTCAGCGCGCCGGAAGTCGAGCGCGCGATCGATGAGATCTGTGCGGCGGCGACGAAGGCCGGCAAGATACCCGGCATCTATTGCAGCACCGCCGAACGCGCGCTGGCCATGGCGAAACGCGGCTACCGTTTCCTCGCCGTAGGCAGCGACCTCGGCATTCTGCGCGCCGGCGCGGCAGGCGTGTTGAAGGCGTTGAAAGCGACCTGATCCCGGCTTGCCATTTCGCCGATTGACCGCATAGTCCTGGGTCATGGACTGGCGGCTCATTGCCATCGGCTCGTCGGCAAGTGTCGCCGCCGGCGCGGCGACCGGGCTCGGCGCGCTGGTGGTCTTGTTCCTGCGCCGGCTGTCGCAGCCGCTGAACGACGCGCTCTTGGGCTTTTCCGCCGGTGTCATGCTGGCCGCTTCGTTCTTCTCGCTGATCATTCCTGGCATGGCGTATGCGCAAACGACGCACGGGAGCGCCACCCTGGCCGCCGGCATCGTGATCGCCGCGGTGATGCTGGGCGCCGTCACGCTCGCCCTGGTCAACCGGTACGTGCCGCACGAGCATTTCGTGCTCGGGCTGCAAGGCATCGAAACCCGCGCTCTGCGCCGCATCTGGCTGTTCGTTTTCGCCATTACCCTGCACAACTTTCCCGAAGGGCTGGCGGTCGGCGTCGGCTATGGCACCGGCGACATCGCGAGCGGCAACGCGCTCGCCATCGGCATCGGTCTGCAGAACATTCCGGAAGGGCTGGCGGTGGCCGCCGCCCTGCGCTCGCTCGATTATTCGCGGCTTGGCTGCTTCGCCATCGGCAGCGCCACCGGGCTGGTCGAACCGGTCGGCGGCCTGCTCGGCGTGACAGCCGTCACCCTGTTTACGCCGCTGCTGCCCTGGGGCCTGGGCTTCGCCGCCGGCGCCATGCTGTTCGTGGTGAGCAACGAAATCGTGCCCGAGACGCACCGCCGCGGCAACGAGGAGCTTGCCACCTTCGGGCTGATGATCGGCACGGTGGTGATGATGTTCCTCGACGTGACGCTGACCAAGTGACGATGTGCGCTGGCGCCTCAAGGTGACGGATTAGAGTTTATCGCCGCCGCGAGCCGGTCCAGTGCCCGCGGCAAATCCTCCTCAACCTCATCCACCCTCACCTCCACCACACGATAATCGCGCTCCTGCAAATAAGCCCGCTTGTCGGTGCGCTGGCGCGCCGCCTCCGCGCTTTCCTTCCCCGGGGTGAGATCGATCACGCAGCGCAAGGGGAACGAGACGAAGTCGGTAATGTGAGGACCGACCGGCACCTGCCGCTTGAAACCGCGGCCGGCGAAGCGGCGGTCATTGGTGAGCGCCTGCCACAGACTGCGCTCGGCCTCGGTCGGATTCCGGCGCAAGAGCCGCGCCAAGCCGCGCATCGGCCCGCGCTCGCCCGGCACCCGGCCCGCACCGTGCTCGGCGATGAGATCACGCAGGCGCTGCGCCTCGTCGGCGTCGAGCACGCCACCGCGCGCCGGCCCCTTGCGCCCTAGTGCGATCGCGGTGATCACGCCGTGCAGGGTGCGGATGTCCTGCTGGGTCGGCTGCATACGCCGGAAGATGTTGTGCAGATTGATGGTCATGGTGGCGCGCTTTTCTTCCGGGCGGAAGAACTCGACCTTTTCCAGCTCGCGGTCGAGATCGGCGAGGAAGGCCTGCAATTGTTCCTTCGCAGCCGGCGGCGATTTCTCAGGCTGAGTGAACGGTAACTCCCCGCCGCTCGCAAGCTTGAACCACTCATAAGCCACGATCACCACCGCCTGTGCCAGGTTGAGCGAGGCGAACGCCGGATTGACCGGCAGCGTGACGATGGCGTCCGCCTGCGCCACCTCGTGGTTCTCCAGCCCGATACGCTCGCGCCCGAACACCAGCGCCACCGTTTCGCCGGCGGCGACGCGCGGTGCCGCTTGAGCCGCGGCCTCATCGGCGCCGAAGACCGGTTTGGCCTGGTCGTGCACGCGCGCCGTCGTGGTGAGCACGAAGGTGCAGTCGACGATCGCATCGGCAAGACTCTCGTAGAGCACGGCGCCGTCGAGCACGCGGTCGGCGCCGGAGGCCATGACGCGCGCCTTCTCGTTCGGCCAGCCGCGCAGCGGCCTGACCAGGCGCAGCCTCGACAGGCCGAAATTGGCCATGGCGCGCGCCGCCGCGCCGATATTCTCGCCGAGCTGCGGCTCGACCAGCACAACCACCGGGGCGGGTGCCTCGATCCAGCGCTTGGTCTTGTCGGTGCCGGCACCGGGCATCGCATTTCCTCCGTTACCGGCAGGTATAGCGGGCGCTCCGCGGCGGGGGAAGAATGCGGGCGGTGCGGGTTTCCCGCCCTGCCGCGGGGTGGTATAGCGACGCCCGCCGGAATCCCATTCCCGCCGTCCGCGCAACTTTCAAAAAGGTTCACTCCGCAATGGCGAAGATCAAGGTGGCAAACCCCGTCGTCGAGATGGACGGCGACGAGATGACCCGCATCATCTGGCAGATGATCAAAGACAAACTGATCCATCCCTATCTCGACATCGAACTTTTGTATTATGACCTCTCGATCCAGAAGCGCGACGAGACCGACGACCAGATTACCATTGACGCCGCCGAAAAGACCAAGGAAGTCGGCGCCGCGGTGAAATGCGCCACCATCACGCCCGACGAGGCGCGGGTGAAGGAATTCAACCTGAAAAAGATGTGGCGCTCACCCAACGGCACCATCCGCAACATCATCGGCGGCGTGATCTTCCGCGAGCCGATCATCTGCCGCAACGTGCCGCGGCTGGTACCGGGCTGGACGCAGCCGATCGTGATCGGCCGCCACGCCTATGGCGACCAGTATCGCGCAACCGACATCAAGGTGCCGAAGGGCGCCAAGCTGACGCTCAGCTACGTCACGCCGGACGGCAACAAGGTCGAGCACGAGGTGTTCGAGTTTCCCGGCGCGGGCGTCGCAATGTCGATGTACAATCTCGACCAGTCGATCCGCGACTTCGCCATGGCCTCGTTCAACTACGGCCTGATGCGCGGTTATCCGGTCTATCTCTCGACCAAGAACACCATCCTGAAAGTCTATGACGGCCGCTTCAAGGACATCTTCCAGGAGGTGTTCGACGCGCAGTTCAAGGCCAAGTTCGAGAAGAAGAAGCTCACCTACGAGCACCGCCTGATCGACGATATGGTGGCCGCAGCGCTGAAATGGTCGGGCGGCTATGTCTGGGCCTGCAAGAACTACGACGGCGACGTGCAGTCCGACATCGTGGCGCAGGGCTTCGGCTCACTCGGGCTGATGACGTCGGTGCTGATGACGCCGGACGGCAAGATCGTCGAGTCGGAGGCCGCCCACGGCACGGTGACGCGCCATTATCGCCAGCACCAGAGGGGCGAGCAGACCTCGACCAATTCGATCGCCTCGATCTTCGCCTGGACGCGGGGTCTCGCGCACCGCGCCAAGCTCGACAACAATCAAGAGCTGGCGAAGTTCGCCTTCACCCTCGAGAAGGTCTGCATCGACACGGTGGAATCCGGCTTCATGACCAAGGACCTGGCCCTGCTGGTGGGGGCCGATCAGAAGTGGCTGTCCACCACCGGCTTCCTCGACAAGGTGGACGAGAACTTGCAGAAGGCGATGGCTTAGGCTTTGCGTTTCCGGGATCTGCGGCGCACCACCGCGCTTCGCTTGTGCTCCGCCGCGTCCGGAGCACAAAAGCCCCTATTTTTCTTCCGCCGGCTCTATCTCCTCCGCCACCATGTCACCCTTGGGCGCCGTGCCGCCACGGGTGTCCACCACCTCATTGATGCGCTGGGCGATGCGCGGATCGCGCTCCATGAGCGCGTGCAGGTCCTGCGCGGCGAGCACCAGGAGGTTGGTACCTCGCCGAAGAACTGGCCGACGCCGAGACGCAGCCGCTCCTTCTTGAACGCGACCTCCACCTCGCCGGCGGCGATGAAATACATGGAATGGGCGGGATCGCCGGCGCGCACGATCACCTGGCCGGCCTCCACCACCTGCGCCCGCAGCAGCCCCATGATATCGGAGATGGCGGCCGCGTCCAGCTCGGCGAACAGCGGCACGCGCGCGATCATGCCCCAGGTGACGATGAAATCGCGGCGGTGAATCTGCTCGGCGAACGCGGTGGCGACGATGCCGACCGGCAGCGCAATGACCACCAGACTAAGCACGATAGTGCCGGTGGCGATCAGCTTACCGAGCGCGGTCAGCGGCACCACGTCGCCATAGCCGACGGTCCCGAGCGTCACGATCGCCCACCACAGCGCCTTCGGAATGGTGCCGAGCTTGTCGGGCTGCACCGAGCCCTCGGCCAGATGCATGAGCGCGGCCGAGACCAGCGCGATGCCGAGCATGATCACCAGGCAGCCGAACAGCGCGCGCCGCTCGCGGTAGAGCACGTCGAGCAGCGAGCGCATGGCCGGCGAATAGCGCGTGATCTTGAAAAAGCGCACGATCCGGAACACCAACACCACGCGCAGGTCGGCAGGCAGCACCAGTGCGAACCAGAACGGCAGCACGGCGATGAGATCGACCAAACCGGCCGGGCTGAGCGCGTATTTGAGCCGCGCGCGCGTGGCCGAGAGATGCCGGTGCGGCCCGTGCTCGACCGCGATCCACAGGCGCAGGCCGTACTCCACGGTAAACACGACGAGCGAGAATACCTCGATCGCCGCGAAGGCGAACCCGAAGCGCGCCTCGATTGACGGCACCGTTTCGAGCGCCACCGCCACCAGGTTGACCAGGATGAGCACCACCAGCGCGCGGTCGACCAGCACGCTGAAGGGATCGCCCACCGGGCCCTGCTCGAGCACCTGGTAGACGCGGCGGCGCAGTTCCTTGATCGGGTCGCGGGCCATGAGCGGTATTCCAAGCGGTCGCCGAACGGCTTCTAGGACCCTTTGTCGCCTTTTCCATTGCGCTCGATCAAGCGTTCCGGGGGTCCCGCGTCCCGCACGAGCCGGCACGCGCATGTCGGCCACCCGCTGGCTCACCGCCTCGTCCGGCAGATCGAGCCCCTCCAGCAGACGCGCGGCGAGCTGCAGGCCCGCCTCCACCGTCTCCGGAATGACGCTGACCGCGCCGCAGTCGATCAGCCGTGCGGCATGCTTGCTGTCGGCGGCGCGGGCGAAGATCAACGCTTCGGGGCGAAGCCGGCGGGCGGCGGCCACCATGCGCTCGGCGGCGTGCGGGCTGTTGGGCGTAACCACGAAGGCGCGCGCGCGGCCAGCGCCGACCTTCTCCAGCAGTTCCGGCCGGCCGGCATCGCCGAAGAAGACCGGGCGGTGCTCGAGCCGCATGAGCGCCACCAGCTCGCCATTGGTGTCGAGCGCCACATAGGGCTGGTTTTCCGCCTCCAGCGCTTGGGCGATGAGCCGGCCGACGCGCCCGAACCCGCCGATGATGACGTGGTTGTCGAGCTCGGCGAGGTCCGTCGGCGCATGGTGACCATGATCGGTCGCGGCAAGCCGCGCGCCCAGCGCGCGCGCCGCGCCGGCCAGAAGCGGCGTCACCAGCATGCTCAAGCCGACCGCCAGCACGGCGCCGGCGGCGAGCCGCGGCGGCAGCAGGTTGCCCGCCTGCGCCACCCCGATCACCACGAAGGCGAATTCGCCGGCCTGCGCCAGCAGCAAGGCGACCTCGGCGGCTGCGCCGCGCGGCACGCCGAAGCCGCGCGCCGCCGCGAACAGGATCGCGGCCTTGACCGTCATCAACAGCGCGACGCCGAGCACGATTGGACCGGCGTCGGCGGCCAGCGCGCCGATGTCGACATTGGTGCCGACGGTGAGGAAGAAGATGCCGAGCAGCAGACCCTTGAACGGCTCGAGATCGACCTCGATGTTGTGCCGCGCCTCGCTGTCCGAAAGCAGCAGACCGGCGAGAAAGGCGCCGAGCGCCACCGACAGGCCGGCAAAGCCGGTCGCCAGCGAGAACACCACGACGATCAGCAGCGTGATCGCCATGATCAGGTCGCGGCTGCCGGTGCGCACGGCCGAGCGCAGCAGCGGGCGCACGACGAAGCGGCCGACCAGCATGATGGCGAACACCGCCGCCAGCGCCTCGATGAAAGGCCGGATCAGCGGCACGATGCCGGTGCCGGCGCGCCCGTTGGCGCCGGCCAGGATGCCGACGACGAACAGGATCGGCACCACCATCAGATCCTGCAGCAGCAGCACGGAAAGCGCGATGCGGCCGACCTGATCGGCGGCGCGGTGCTGCTCGATGAGCAGCTGCATCACGATCGCGGTGGAGGACAGCGCCAGACACAGGCCGAGCACGATGCCGGCCGGCGGCGGACCGCCGGCTAGTCGCACGCCAGCGCCGATGGCGAGCGTCGACAGCAGCACCTGGGCGAGGCCGACGCCCAGCACATAGCGCCTGAGCTGCCACAGCCGCTGCAGCGACAGTTCGAGGCCGAGCAGAAACAGCAACACGACGATGCCGAACTCGGCCAGCACCGCCCCGCGTTCCGGCTCGTCAAAGGTGATGTAGCCGATCCAAGGATGCTGCGGCGCCAGCCGCCCCAGCCCTTGCGGTCCCAGCACCACGCCGGCGATCAGGAAGCCGAGCACAGTGCCGATGCGCGCGCGATGAAACAGCGGCACGATGACACCGGCGACCACCAGGAAGATGATGAGGCTCTTGATGCCTTCGGCGTGCAGCACGGGTGACGGCTCCGCATGGCGTGAAAGCGCAGTGGGTCCGCGACAATCAGGCGGTTGGCCTGAAATCGCCGCGCGCGTCCCGGGACCTTTGCTCGAAATGTCTAGCCAATTCCGCCGCGCGGGCTTTTGCGGTCGATCAAGGGGCCAAGAAAGCGGGGACCCAGTAACCCCGGTTCATCCGCATCACGAGCGCAGGGGTTACTAGGTCCCGGCTCGCGTTCGCTGGCGCTCGCTTGGCCGGGACGACAGTTGCGGCGTTACGCGCCTACCCGCTCAGCGCCTGCTCCACCGCCTTGAGCGCGGCATCGGCTTTGGAGCCGTCGGGCCCGCCGGCCTGCGCCATGTCGGGACGGCCGCCGCCCCCCTTGCCGCCGAGCGCCTCAGCACCCTTGCGCACCAGGTCGACGGCATTGATGCGGTCGGTCAGGTCTTTGGTGACGCCGACCACGATGCCGGCCTTGCCTTCGGGCGAGAGGCCGACGATGGCAACCACGCCGGAGCCCACCTGCTTCTTGCCCTCATCGGCGAGGCTGCGCAGGTCCTTCAACTCGATGCCGGAGACCGCGCGCGCGATCAATTTGACGCCGTTGACCTGGCGCACGTCTTCGGCTGCCGCTTGCGCCTTGCCGCCGTTGCCACCCATGGCGAGCTTCTTGCGCGCGTCGGAGAGCTCGCGCTCCAGCTTCCTGCGCTCTTCCATGAGGGCGGCCACACGTGCCGGCATGTCGTCGAGCGGCACCTTCAGCTCGGCCGCCGCCGCCTTGGCGACTTCCACCTGCTTTTCGGCCGACTTGCGCGCAAGCCGGCCGGTCAGGGCTTCGATACGACGGACGCCGGCGGCGACACCTGAATCCGACAGCACGGAGATCAGCCCGATATCGCCGGTGCGGCGCACATGGGTGCCGCCGCAAAGCTCCACCGACCAGCCCATCGCATTGCCGTTCGGCTCGCCCATCGCCACCACGCGCACCTCGTCGCCGTATTTCTCGCCGAACAGCGCACGCGCGCCGGAGGCGATGGCGTCGTCCTGCGCCATCAGCCGCGTGGTGACGGGCGCGTTCTGCAGCACGATGTCGTTGGCGATGTCTTCCACCTGCTCAATCTCGGCAAGCGTCATCGGTTTGGGATGCGAGAAGTCGAAGCGCAGCCGGTCGGGCGCCACCAGCGAGCCCTTCTGCGCCACGTGGTCGCCCAGCACCTGGCGCAGCGCCTCGTGCAGCAGATGGGTGGCGGAATGGTTCTGCCGGACGGCGGAACGGCGGGCGTGATCGATTTCCAGGAGCAGCGGATCACCGACCTTGAGCGCGCCCTCCTCCACCGTCACGAAATGCGCGAACAGGTCGCCGGCCTTTTTCTGCGTGTCGGTGATGCGCGCGCGCACGCCCTCGCGCCGCATCTCACCCCGGTCACCGACCTGGCCGCCGGACTCGCCGTAGAACGGCGTCTGGTTGACCACCACCGCGCCGCTTTGGCCTTTTTTGAGTTCCCCGACTTCCTTGTCGTCCTTTATCAGCGCGGCCACCACGCCCTCGGCGCTCTCGGTATCGTAGCCGAGGAAGTCGGTGGCGCCCAGCTTCTCGCGCAGGGGGAACCAAATCGTCTCCTGCGCTGCCTCGCCGGAGCCGGCCCAGGAGGCGCGCGCCTTCTCGCGCTGGCGCTCCATGGAGTCGTTAAAGGCGGCGAGATCGACGCCGACACCGCGCGCGCGCAGCGCGTCCTGCGTCAAGTCCAAAGGAAAGCCGTAGGTGTCGTACAGGGTGAAGGCGGTGTTGCCGTCGAACATGTCGCCACGCTTGAGGCCCTTGGCCTCCTCCTCGAGGATGGCGAGGCCGCGGTCGAGGGTCTTGCGGAAGCGCGTCTCCTCCAGCTTGAGCGTCTCCGCGATCAACGCCTCGGCGCGCACGAGCTCCGGATAGGCCTGGCCCATCTCGCGGGTGAGCGCCGGCACCAGCTTGAACATCAGCGGCTCCCTGGCGCCGAGCAGTTCGGCGTGGCGCATGGCGCGCCGCATGATACGCCTGAGCACATAACCGCGGCCCTCGTTCGAGGGCAGCACGCCGTCGGCGATCAGGAAGGCGGACGCGCGCAGGTGATCGGCGATCACCCGGTGCGAGGCCTTCTGCGGCCCCTCCGGATCGACGCCGGTCAGTTCGCCGATGACGCGGATCAAGGTGGCGAACAGGTCGATGGCGTAGTTGTCGTGGGTGCCCTGCAGGACGGCGGCGATACGCTCGAGCCCCATGCCGGTGTCGATCGACGGGCGCGGCAGGTCGAGACGCTCGCCGGAGGCGAGCTGCTCGTACTGCATGAACACCAGGTTCCAGATCTCGATGAAGCGGTCGCCGTCGGCCTCCGCCGAGCCGGGCGGGCCGCCGGGAATGTGCTCGCCGTGGTCGTAGAAGATCTCGGCGCAGGGCCCGCACGGGCCGGTTTCGCCCATGGACCAGAAATTATCGGCGCCGGCGATGCGCAGGATTTTCGACTCGGGCAGGCCGGTGATCTTGCGGGCGAGATTGAAGGCGTCGTCATCGTCGACATAGACGGTGAACAGCAGCCGGTCCTTGGGCAGCGCGAACTCCTTGGTCACCAGATCCCAGGCCAGCGCAATGGCGCGCTCCTTGAAGTAGTCGCCGAAGGAGAAGTTGCCGAGCATCTCGAAGAAGGTGTGGTGGCGCGCGGTGTAGCCGACATTGTCGAGGTCGTTGTGCTTGCCGCCGGCGCGCACACATTTCTGCGCGGTGACGGCGCGGCTGTACGGGCGCTTCTCCAGGCCGGTGAACACGTTCTTGAACTGCACCATGCCGGCATTGGTGAACATCAAGGTGGGGTCGTTGCGCGGCACCAGCGGCGAGGACGCCACGACCTCGTGGCCGTTGCGCTTGAAGAAGTCCAGGAAGCTCCTGCGAATATCGTTGACGCCGCTCATACTGTGACGCTGCCTGCCACCCTCTTGCCGCCCGGCCGGCCCGTCTAAGGGCCCGGCCGGCTTGATGTTTCGGCAGGCTATTTAGCGATGGGGGGGCAAGGAGTCCAGGAAGGGGCCGCCTCTGCCGGTCATTCCCAAAACGCCTTCGCCCCCGTCCTCGGTGGCGGCCGCTTTACGCAGCCGGGTGCCGACGGGGGCGATACGCGAGACTAAGGCTATCGAGCCGCGGCCTCTGGCGGCCGCGTCATTTTCGCTTGGTTCTCTCCCGCCCGGTTTCCTTCCCTTGCGTCCTTTTCGACCGTTCCCGCTTCCCCTTGTTCCCTTTGGCCTGCTTGCTCGTTTCGCTTGCGCGTGTGGCAGCGGCAGGCCTGGAGGCTGCGGTCTTGCTCGTCGCGCGCGTCGTCCTTTGGCGCGTCCGCGCCGTCTGGGCGGCGGGCTCAGCTTCGGGCTGAGCTTCGCTCTCGGCTTCACTCTTGCCGACGGCCGCTGCCGTCAGCACGGCAACAGGCGGCGCGGCGGTTTCAGGATCGGCAGGCTGCCCCGCCGTCTCGGGGTTGGCAGGCTGGGACGCATGCGGAGCTTGCCGCTCCCGCGCCGGCCCGACCGCGAGGAAGGCTGCCGCGCCCTCCTCCCGGAAGCCGGCGCCCGGCGACGGCAGCGCTGCGCCGTCGT